>JAIBJL010000285.1 GCA_020029545.1 Gammaproteobacteria bacterium | reverse complement strand
AAGATAGGCAATACGCTGGCTCGCATCCACCGGCGCCTGCACGCGCACCGATACCGCGTCCATGGCACGTGCCGTATCCGGCCCGAGCAGGTTGTTGATACCGTCGGTTAACCGCGCTGCTGTCGTGAAATCCGGTGTATTGAGGTTCAATACGACGTAGGGCTCGGTGGCGAAATTCGTCGCCACCTCACGCTCGACACTGGCGCCATTGGGAATGCGGCCCGAGCTGGGAATGTTGATTGCGATGCGCGATCCATCCTTGCCCGACGCGCCAAAGCCGCTGACCACCAGGCTGCCCTGGGCGATCGCGTAAACCTCGCCATCGATACCCCGCAAGGGCGCCATCAACAGGCTGCCACCGCGCAAGCTACTGGCATTACCGATCGAATCGACAGTGACATCGATCGTCTGACCGGGCTTGGAGAACGCCGGCAGATCAGCGCGAACCGTGACGGCAGCAACGTTCTTGAGCTGTGGGTTGACGTTCGCGGGAATCGGCACGCCGAACTTCGCAAGCATGTTACGAATGCTTTGAATCGTGAACGGTGCCTGGCTGGTCTGATCGCCGGTTCCATCCAGGCCAACGACAAGTCCGTAGCCGATGAGCTGGTTGCCGCGTACGCCGGCGACTGATGCCAGATCCTTGACGCGCTCGGCGTGAGCGACCGTCACACACATCAAGGTCAACACGAGGGTCGCCAACGTGGTCACAGCACGGCGCACATTGACTGTGGGCTGTAGTCGGTAGGCTGTAGACAGAACGGACGCGCGCTGCACCAGGGGTGACGTGACGCAATTTGATTCTTTGATCTTCACGATAGTTCCTGTCTGAATCTCGATCTGCCTACAGCCCACGGCCTTCTTCAAAACGGCAACCAGGAGAAGTTGAAGAAACGCGCCAGCAGCCCAGGTGCATTGGCGTCCGCGAGCGTCCCCTTGCCGCCGTAGGAAATCATCGCGTCCGCAACTTTGAGCGAGGACACGGAGTTGTCGGGGTCGATATCGATCGGCCGGACGATGCCCTGAATGCGCACGTATTCCTTGCCTTGATTGATCGCGATCCACTTTTGTCCGCGAACCAGCAGATTGCCGTTTGGCAGCCGCTGCGCAACCGTCACAGTGACTTGGCCTTCGAGCCGGTTGCTCTGGCTGCTGTCGCCTTTGCCATCGAAACTCGAATTGTTGTCGATGCCCATCTGCAGCACTTCGGTGCCATTCACCGTGACTGGGCGACCCGCGATCGTTGGCCCTTTCAGGTCGGCGGAAGATTCTTTACTGGTCGACGTACTGGAGCTCTTCGACGCATTGGTACGCTCGTTGAGACGAATCGTCAGCGTGTCGCCTACGCGGCGTGCCGTTGAATTCTCGAACAACGCCACATCATGCCCTGACTGATAGATGGCGCCGTTACCCGCCGTTGCCGGCGGTGGCGGCTCCGGCCACGTCGCCGCGTAATCCGGTTCCGGCGGCGCGGTGACGCAGCCAGTAAAGATCGCGCACAGCGACAGCAATACCGGCATCGCCAACCAACGTCGGCTGGCGGCCTGGATGTCGTCCATAAAATAGGTAACCGCAGTGATCATTGCTCGTTCCGCCGCATGTATCAGTTCGTCAAGTTCGTTCAGAGCTGATTGGTCACGTATTCGAGCATCTGATCGGTGGTCGAGATGGCCTTCGAGTTCATCTCGTAGGCGCGCTGCGTTTCGATCATGTTGACGAGTTCTTCCACCACGTTGACGTTGGAACTTTCCAGCGAACCCTGCTCGACGAAGCCCAGGCCGTTCTGTCCGGGCGTGCCGGACTGCGCAGCTCCGCTTGCCGCAGATTCCACCAGCAGATTCTCGCCGCGTGGCTGCAGGCCGGCTGGATTGATGAAGTCGAACAATTGCAGCGAGCCGACCTGCGAGGGCGTCGATTCGCCGGCCAACTGGACGCTCACCACGCCGTCCTTGCCGATCGTTACGCTTTGTGTGCCATTCGGGATATTGATACCAGGCTGCACGATGTAGCCGCTGGATGTCACCAGCTGACCCTGTGCGCTCAGCTTGAAGCTACCGTCGCGCGTGTAACCCATCGTGCCGTCGGGTAGCGACACCTGCAGAAAGCCTCGCCCATTGATGGCGACGTCGAGTGAATTTCCCGTCTGAGTCAGGTTGCCCTGGGTGTAACTCTTCTCGGTGGCGACCACGCGCACGCCCGTGCCGAGCGACAGTCCTACGGGCTGCTGCGTATCTTGCGAAGTCGATGCACCCACCTGCCGGACGTTCTGATACAGCAGGTCTTCGAACACCGCGCGGCTCTTCTTGTAACCATTGGTGTTGACGTTCGCGAGATTGTTAGACGTCACGGTCATGCGCGTCTGTTGCGCATCGAGTCCGGTCTTGGCAGCCCACAGTGCAGGATTCATTGAAACCTCAGCTAAAAACAGTCTTGTGGAAGATCAGTCGAAGGCACGCTCAGGTGGAGCGCAGCAACTGCGCGGAGGCCGCACCATTTTCTTCGGCAGTGCGCATCGCTTTCACCTGAAGATCGAACTGTCGCGACAGTTCGATCATGTTCACCATGGCATCGGCAACATTCACATTGCTGCCTTCGAGCATTCCCGCGGCAACCTTCACGCTGGCGTCGGCGGGTGCATCGCTGCCGTCAACGTTGCGAAACAGTCCGTCCTCACCGCGCACCAACCCCGTAGCCGGCGGATTCACCAGCTTGATTCGTCCGACCGTGGCCGTCGTTTCCGGCCCCTGCCCCAGCGGCACGATCGAAACGCTGCCATCTGTAGCAATCTGTACTGAGGCGTTCGGCGGCACACTTAGAGGACCACCATCGCCCAACACCTGCAGGCCGGTGCCGGTCTTCAGCAAGCCGCTCGGGTCGATGCGCAAATCGCCGGCGCGCGTGTAAGCCTCGCGGCCATCGGCTCCTTGCACGGCAATCCAGCCTTCACCGTTGATGCCCACGTCGAGATCGCGTTCCGTCGTCTGCAACGTACCCTGCGACGGGTCCCAGCCAGTCGTCGCATTGGTGGCATAGGCTCGCGAAGCGTATCCCGAACCTTCCACCGCACGAGTTTGGAACGCGCTCAGATCGGCACGAAAACCAGTTGTACTGGCATTCGCGAGATTGTGGTTATTCGCGGTCTGCGCGCGCAGGGTCTCCTTGGCGCCGGACATCGAAACGTAGAGAAAGCGATCCATGTGTGAGTCCGTGGGGTGTAGGCTGTGGGCTGTAGCCGGAAAGCTGAGGTTTCACTTTACCTACAGCCTACTGTCGACAGCCTACCGCCTTATCTAATGTTGATAATCGTCTGCGTGATCTCGTCGGACGTTGAAATCATCTGCGCGTTCGCCTGGAAATTGCGCTGCGCAGTGATCATGTTGACCAGTTGCTCCGTGATGTCGACATTGGAAGATTCCAACGCGCCCGACTGCACTAGGCCGAAGCCGGAGTTGCCGGCCTGTCCCTTCAGCGCCTGACCTGAACCAAACGTTTCCGCCCAGTTGGTATTGCCGAGCTGTTGCAATCCCTGCGGATTCGCAAAGTTTGCGAGTGCGACCTGACCCAGCGCCAACGAACGGCCATTGGTGAAACGAGCTTGCACGACACCCGTCGAGTCGATATCCATGCCGATCAGACGACCTGTCGTATATCCGTTCTGCGTCACCGAGGTCGGGCTGAAGGTGTTGCCGAACTGCGTAGAACGATCGAAGGCGAACGTCATGTTCATCGCCGCCGCGCCGGTCGCAGGCGTGTAGCCTGGGAACGTCACCTGACCACCGGTTGGCGAGGTCAGCACGCCGGTATTGGAGTACTGCAATGTCTGCGGCGTGCCGACCGCCGTACCATCAACATATAGGCGGGTGTTCCACTCGTTCGTATTCGCCGTTTTGGTGAAGTACAGGGTCGAGGTGTGTGCCGCACCGAGCGAATCGTACGTTGTCAGCGATGTCGCGTGGTTATACGACTTGATGTCCGCAGGATCGAATGGCGACGTTGTCGGTTGCGTGGCATTGGCGGGAAGGTTGAGCACCACTTCCGCTTCCGTCGTCGCGGCCGGGGCGCTTTCACTGGTGACTAGCTGAATATCGGACAGCGCACCGGTGTTGAAGCCTCCGTTGCCGGTCGTGGGATAAGCCTGCAGACGTTGATTCTGGCTGTTGACGATGTAGCCATTGTTGTCGACCTGAAACGCGCCGGCACGGGTGTAGGCAAGCGCGCCGCCGTCATTCAGCACGAAGAATCCCTGGCCACTGACGGCGAGGTCCAGATTGTTGTCGGTGAAATCGATGTTTCCTTGCGAGAACTGCTGCGCGACGTTCGCTACGCGGACGCCATTGCCGATCGCCACATTGCTCACGCCTTGTGGCGAGACCGAGAACAGCTCGGAGAACTCTGCGCGCGAGCCCTTGAAACCGGTGGTTGCGGTATTGGCAATATTGTTGGCAGTGACATTGAGGTCAGCCTGCGCTGCGTTCAATCCACTCAAGGCGAGACGGAATGTCATACTAAGAACTCCTGACCTGATTGATCTATGACGGCTTTATCTATGGCGGCGGATTACATCACCCGACGTACATCGTCGAGCGCACGCGGGCCCAATGAAGCAGTGTTGAGCGTCAATCCATTTGTCGCATCGATCGTCACGCTGGTGACGCGATCCGACAGCAATGTCTCCAGCGATTCATTGGCGCCACCTACATTGGCGACGACTTCAACGTTGTATTCGCCGGCAGGTGCGCGCTCGCCGGCACTGGTTGCGCCGTCCCAGGTGAAGTCCTGCAGGCCTTCCGTGGTCGACACCGGCATACTGCGAACCAACTGGCCCGACGCATCGCGGATATTCATCTGCGCACTGACCGCGCCGCTCGGAATGTTGACGGCGCCACGCACCGATCCGGTCGTGCTCAGTGTCGCATTCTCGCCTGCAACCAGAATGTCGCGACCGATCATGGTCGAGCCTTCGAGCATCTGCGACGAACGCATCGATTCGCTCAGCGTGGCAATCGAGGTATTCATTTCCTGGGTACCCGACGCAGTGGTGAATTGCGCGAGCTGGCTGACGTACTCGCTCGGATCCATGGCATTCATTGGGTCCTGGTTCTTCAGCTGTGCGAGCATGAGCTTGAGAAAGTCTTCACTACTCAGCAGCTGTGACGTGTCGGTCTTGGTCTTGTTGGTCTTGCTGGTACTGCTGGTATTGCTAGCACTGCTGGCCGTGTTGCTGCTGGAAGTGCTATTGATAATGTCGGCGATGGACATGAGAGTTTCCTGCTTGATCGTTACTGGTCAGTTTTGCTATTGGCCGAGACGCAGCGTCGCGAGCATCATGTCCTTGGCCGTATTCATGACCTCGACATTGTTCTGATACGAACGCGACGCGGATATCATGTCGACCATTTCCTCGACCGTATTGACGTTCGACGCGTAGACAAAGCCGTTGGCATCGGCGAGAGGGTTGCCTGGCTCGTAACGGGCCGTAGGCGCACCCTGTGATTCGACGATGCCCGTGACGGCTACGCCGCTGGTTGCCGAGTTCGCACCGAGTCCGTTACGCACTGCTTCGAACAGCGGATGCTTTGCCTTGTAGACCTTGGTCGGGTCGCCACTGATGCTGTCCGCATTCGCGAGATTGCTGGCCGTCGTATTGAGCCGCACCGACTGCGCGCTCATGCCGGTGCCGGCAACTTCGAAGATTTTGAAACTGGACATTCGATTACTCCGCAATGGGCTACGGGCGACGGGTTACGGACCGCAGCCAGAAAGAGAAACCAAATCTCTGCTGCTCTGACTGCTGTAGCCGGTCGCCGGTCGCCGGTTTGCCATGTTCAGACTCACTGTCCTGTAATGGCAGTCATCAGACTGCGAAATTTGCCGCTCAGAAAACTCAAGGTCGCCTGGTAGCGCACCGTGTTTTCGGCGAAGGCCGCCTGCTCCAGCTGCACGTCGACCGTGTTGCCGTCGAGCGATGGCGCTAGTGGCGTGCGGTATTTCAGTTCCGGTGTCACAGTGCCGTTAACACTCGCAGCGCCAATGTGGCCGGGCCGCGTTGCGGTCATGTGCACTGTCGTGCCATCGCCGCCGGCCGCTGCCAGCGCACTCTTGAAGTCGATGTCGCGTGCGCGGTAGCCCGGCGTGTCGGCATTGGCGAGATTCGACGCCAGCACTTCGGTGCGCTGCGAGCGCAGCTGCAATGCTTGCGCATGCACTCCGAGATACGAATCGAGATTGACCAGCATTGCCGCCTCCGTCAGAAAACCGTCTTGAGTAGGGAGTAGCAAGGCGCGTGCCAAGCTTCGTGAATCGATTCAAAGTCAAGCCCTGCACGGCGGCGCAGGCGCGAGCAATTCGGAAACCTGAGAGTCGCATCACGTTGCGGCGGCAACAAGTTGCCACTTCGTTGCCGCGCCTAGCAGCCTGCCGGACTGAAGGTTGATACTGCGACGATGTCAGCTTACGCACATATATATGCAGGTCGACGTGTGGAGGCTGGTTGCACATGTCACTGGCAATCGCTGCGGTGAGTTGCAAACGGGCCTATGTCACAGAACCCGTGCACGCACCGGCAATCCAGCATCAACGCCGCAACGCTGG
>JAIBJL010000042.1 GCA_020029545.1 Gammaproteobacteria bacterium | reverse complement strand
GCACATCTGCTGCACATGGATGTGTCCCACAGGGATTTCCTACGGTCACGAATGCCGTGGAGCGCAGGAAGCGCTGGAACGGCCATGTGCCTGGGTGGCACTCGATGAGATACGTTTCATGCTTCGGGGTCGTGCGCAGCGCGATGGGAAACTAATATGACCCATCCCCTCGCGGCTCCCCTGCGACGTTCGCGGTCCGATCGCATGTTCGGCGGCGTCATCGCGGGGCTGGCTCACTACTTCGGCATCGACGTGACGCTGGCGCGCGTGCTGTATGTGATCGGCTCGATCCTATCGGCGGCGTTCCCCGGCGCGCTGGTGTACCTGATCCTGCTGATCCTGATTCCGCAGGAACCGTAACGACTGGACGGCAACCACCGGACGCTCACGGTCGCCCGACCGTGAGCGTCCGGCAGCAATACACGAGGGCCGCTTCCGATGCGGTGCCCAGATCAACAGCATTCTGGATGGTTGTTATGCGAGAACGAAGCGCGCTGTCATCGTTCCTTGTTGCGGCAGCCGCTCGCGGAGCGCGGCGCAAAGATCGCGCCCTGACCCAAGCGACTCGGCTCAACCCTGCAAAGAGTCGCGTTCGCTGGTCACCCGTTCCAATTGCGATAAATCCAGCAACAGACCTTGACTGGCTGATATGCGTGTTACACGGCATTGAGCGAACTTGACCT
Source organism: Gammaproteobacteria bacterium (assembly GCA_020029545.1). Classification (GTDB taxonomy): domain Bacteria; phylum Pseudomonadota; class Gammaproteobacteria; order Steroidobacterales; family Steroidobacteraceae; genus Steroidobacter. The sequence continues at coordinate 16,885 of JAIBJL010000042.1, read as the reverse complement.
TGCGCCACACATGCCGATGCACGAATAGAATGAAGCAGGCGAGCAACTCCTGCTGTTTGTCGTCGAGATCGGTCAATGACAACTGTCCGTTGTCGGTCATTTTCAACCGTGCGAGCAGGTTCTCGGTAATAGCTGCGTCTTGCAACCGGTTAAACGACTGGACCACATCGCCCTGGGCAATACAGTCGATGACGCATTCGCGAAAATTCATCCCGGATCTCCCTATCCTGTCAGTTCGAATTCAGCGCCTGACCGGATCGTGTTCTGACCCACACTGATCTGACGGGCGGCCGTGACGGAGAATATCGTAGCTCGATGCCGCCGAACCTCCAACAGCGTTTTTTTCGAGAAACGACCCGCAGGGCCAGAAATGCCGTCAACTCTCCCGAACCGCGCGCCGCGAATGACTTTCGTGGGCCTACTTCACATCATGACGGCGAGTGGGCCGTCGCTGCAGAGCGACGAAGCGGGGAAAGCGTGGTCGGTCAGTTACGCACTACCAGTCCGACCAGACGCGCGAGCAACGAAGGCTTGAACCCTTCGACTTCCATCGTGCGCGGCAACTGTGGGATGTCGTTCAGGTTCAGCTTGAAATGATCCTCGCTATCCGCACCGGCGAAACCGAATGCAGATTTCTTGGCTTTCGGTGCGGTCGCAGCCTGTGGTGCCCGCGCGGGAGCAGACATGTGTGTCGCGTCATCGCGAACCTGCGTACGTGCTGAACTCGCTGCGCTCATTGATAGCTCCTCGCTGTGAACATACCGGCCGGGCGACAGGCATGAGGTGCCAAGCGTAGAGGAATGTATTTTGGTGCCGCGTGCGCTGCTTCACGTTCACGGCAGCAAAGACGACGGAATATGTTTCCGTCCCAGTTGCAGGCACAGCCACAATGCAGATCACGCACTGTGCTGACACCATTTCCCGACAATTCCGCGCTTCACTCGGGTTATGTCTAACCCGGTTGCAGGTAGGATGCAACAACAATTGACACGCACGTATCGGACCAAAGTCACATGAATATTCGTCACCACCTTCTCTGTGTCGTGATCGGCACTACTCTGCTCAGCGCCTGTACTGAAAAGCAGACAGCGGCGCCAACGCCGGCATTGCAGCCGGAAGCGTCGCACACGATGGCAGCGAACGATGCAGCAAACGATCAGGCGCTCATCGCGGAAGTCGCAGCGGGTGGCATCCCGACGAGTTACGTCGCGCACTTCGATCAGGACAAGCTCACGCGTATCGACGAGACGCGCGCATCGAATCGCGGCAGCGGCAGCTATGAGTTTTACGGCGCGCGGTTGCTGAAATATTCCGGCGCCGCACTGGATTCAGATGCACCGGTGCTACTTGAATTCAGCATGACCGGCAGTGTGGAAAAGTCTCAGAGCGGTGGTGGCCCAGCCACGCCTGCGCAGATCGACTCGATTCGCACTCGCGGACAATTGTTACGCAGTCATGCGCTCGCGCAGCGCTCGATGCGTTCGCATTCGCCTCATTGAACAGTCAACCGATGGCATCCGTATCGCCAGCAACCGCAATGGGGCAAGGTCACGATCAGGAATGCTCGTGACAAGTCGCCATGCGGCGACTGGAATGTGGGCAAAAGGCCTTCGCCCCTCGTTGACCCGGGCTTCGTTAAGCACGCACCGGCTGCGGTGTATGTCTGCGGCGATGACATCCTGGGAACCAGGGACCGGGTGAATCGTTACCTGATTGGCGCGAGTACCGCTCAATAGGATGCGGGCGCTCGTGTCAACCGCTCGCACGCCCCTTCAGGTGGCGACTCGATCCGGATGCAAACCATGAGGACTCTGCAATGAACAAGCTCACTGTATTTTTCGGCGCTGCCGTGCTGGCGGCCTCAGCCGCGTATGCCGACGACACCTCGAAGAAGAGTACGGCCACTTCCGCAACTGCCGCTTTCGAAGCGCTCGACAAGAATGCCGACCAGCAGATCAGCAAGGCCGAAGCGGCCTCGGACAAATCGCTGTCTGACAGCTTCGCCGCAGCGGACGCCAATGGTGACGGCTACCTGAACAAGTCCGAGTACGTCGCCCGGACGAAGTCATAGCGGACTATTGACGTCGTCAGGCCGGCCATTGGTTGGTCTCAGGCTTGAGATGCACGGGCCCTGCGATGAAGCATCGCAGGGCTTTTTTCGTGAGATCATGCCGGCCTTGCCTACGCGGAGCTGATGTTATGGCCCTTCCCTGGCTGCAGATTGTGCAACTCGTCCCGTCCATCGTCGACGTGTCGCGTGAACTGCTGCGTCGAACCAAGCAGTTGCCTGCCCCCGCAGAAGGATCCGAAGCGCCTATCGACACCGCAGTGGCGCAGCGACTGGCGATGTTGGAAGAAAATGAACGGCGGCAGGCCGAACTGGTCAGCCAGATGGCCGATCAGATTGCGAAACTGACGCGCGCGATCACCACCCTGCACCAGCGCATCATCTGGCTCGGCTATGGTCTTGCCTTCGCGACGCTGGTCTCCATCGGTGCGCTGATCGTGGCCATCGCTACGTAACGTTGCCCCACGATTGTGCCCCACGGGGATTTCCGCTGGTCACCGAATGCCGTAGTCCTTGGATACGGGAACGGCGGCTGCACAGGGTCAATGTGCCGCAGCCTGATAGAGCGGCAGCACGCGTGGAATGTTCGACTTGAGGTCCTGGATGCGCGACTCGCCGGACGGATGCGTGCTCAGAAATTCCGGACCGCCGCCGCCCAGCTTCGACATTTTCTCCCACAGCGATACCGCAGCGTTCGGGTCATAGCCGGCTCGTGCCATCAGCTCCAGACCCATGCGGTCGGCTTCCGCTTCCTGTTCGCGACTGTGGGGCAAGGTAAACGTGACCGCAGACACCTGGCTGGCCAGTGCCATGGTCTCCTGCCCTGCACCCGTCGCCACGGCAATGCCGGCCAGCGCGATCTGTTCGGCATAGGCGCGCGACATTCGTTCGCGCGAGTGCTCGCGCAAGGCATGTGAAATTTCGTGGCCGATCACAGCAGCCAGTTCGGCATCGGTGGCGTTGAGCTGCGAAATCAGTCCGGTGTACACCATGATCTTACCGCCGGGCATGCAGTAGGCATTGACCTCTTTCGAGGTCTGAACATTCACCTGCCAATCCCATTGCGTCGCATCGGGACGAAACACCGAGGTCTGCGGAATCAGCCGCTGCGAGATGGCCTGTATCCGCTTGTAGCTCTGCGGATCGACATTCAACGCGCTCTGCTGCTTGGCCTTGTCCAGTTCTTGCCGATACGCCACCTCCGCGCCCTTTTGGACTTCCGCCTCGGACACCAGCATGTGCTGCTTGCGGCTGATGCCGACAGCGCCGGGTTGCGTGGTCTGCACGGTCTGGCAACCGACGAAGGCGACCGCACCGATGACAACCAGTACCCTGCGAATGTTCATTGCCCTATACCTTCTCTATCACTGTTGAACACTGTTGAACTCTGGCCACTCCGACGGTTCTGCCGGCGTTTCAAGGCTTGTCGGCTTTCGGCGGCGCGGGATTTCCCGTAGTCACCAGCCGGCCCAGCCGCTGTACCTGTCCCTGCAAGACTTCGTCGACGATCGGAGCCCAGTCCGGCATCGGCCGGTCCGTGAAACCTGAGACGCTGTAGGTCACCGTGAGTTTCGATCCGCCGGCGGCAGCCTCGATCTGAAATGTCAGGCTGCCCGTCACGGCAAACTCCTGCAGCGGCCCCAGCGCGCCCTGCAGTCGCAGGATTTTCGCCGGCAACGCATAGACCACCGTTGCATGTTCGATGCCCGCATACAGACCGAGCTTCTCGCACAAACATCCGCGTACGACCGGATCGAGCGTCATGTTGCGTGAGTCGCCGGAGTACGTGTGTTCGGGATCCCACCACTTCGAAACATCTGTCATCGCCGCCCACAGCACCGGCGGCGCCACATTCGGCGCCTCGACAATCTGCCTGATGTTGAAGCCGTTCGGACCGGTACCGATGACTTCCGCATGCGACGCCGCGGCAAACAGCAACCATGCCACCCCAAGGCCCCCGGTCGCTGCGGGCAATCGACTGACTGACAAACGCATGCGACGCTCCTTACCTCTGATGGTCCCTGTGACGGCCTCTCTGACAGCCCCTCTGACAGTCAAGTGCGATAGTAATCCGCCCGAGGTGCGACTGCATCGTCAACCGGGCCGCGACGATGGCCGGCGTCCGCAATCGGTTACCATGGGCAGCTTTACCACTTCCGATGGACCTCATGAAAAGATCCAAACCCACCACTGCGCGCCGCGCTACCGCGGCCGCGCCGCCGGTTTCGCAGGCACAGGCGGAAGATGCAGTGCGCATCTTGCTGCGTTGGGCAGGCGACGACCCGACACGCGAGGGACTGCTCGATACCCCTGCGCGCGTGGTTCGGGCCTACCAGGATTGGTTCTCGGGCTACCTGAGCGATCCCTCCGATTACCTGCGTCGCACCTTCGAAGAAGTGGCGGGATACGACGAACTGATCGTCCTGCGCGGCATCGAGTTCGAATCGCATTGCGAACATCATATGGCGCCGATTATCGGACGTGCGCATGTGGGTTACCTGCCTACCAACAAGGTCGTCGGGATCAGCAAACTGGCACGGGTCGTCGATGGTTACTGCCGGCGCCTTCAGGTGCAGGAAAAGCTCACCGCGCAGATCGCCGGCTGCATCAACGACGTGCTCAAGCCGCGCGGCGTCGGTGTCGTTATCGACGCTTCGCACGAATGCATGACAACACGCGGCGTACACAAGCGCGGTGTCTCCATGATCACCAGCAAGATGCTGGGTGCATTCCGCGACGATGCACGCACGCGCGCAGAATTCCTGCGCTTCATCGACATTCGCGGCGCCATCTCAAGCTAACAACTGAGGGTGCTTACGCGACGTCGGCGGGCTCCACGGTGGCGGGCGACTGCAGTTTCGCGGCATCAACCGTGGCCTTCACCGGCAAATGATCCGACGCCCGGCACGTGGCGTCCGTACGGTGCACCTGCAACGAGACCAACGCGACCACCGGACGTACCCAGATACGCGTCAGCGCGAGCAAGGGCGCGAACGACGGAAATGCCGCCGGCGCCGGGGGGCGGCCAAGCGCTTGATGCGCTTCACGCAAGGTGGCAGCGCCACGATACCATTCGTTCATATCACCCAGCATGACGGTAGGCGTCTCCAGCGGCCGCTCGGCGAGCGCCACCATCAAACGCCGCCACTGAAAGCGGCGCTCGGAACGCATCAGCCCCAGGTGCGCAGCGATGACACGCACCGGCTGCCCACCCATGTCGATATCGACATCGAGCGCGCCGCGCGGCTCGTATCGCGAGTAGCTCAGATCGTGACGGTGCACATCCACGACCGGCAGCCGTGTAAGAATCGCATTACCGTACTCGCCCATATGGCGCACGATGCGCAGGCCGGGGACTGCAGTCATCTCAAGCGTACGCGCTAGAAAATCAAGCTGCGCAGAACCCGCGTGCTCGCCGGGCGAATTGTCGACTTCCTGCAAAGCAAACACATCGCAATCCAGTTCCTTGAGCACCGCGGCAATGCGGTTTGGCATGCACTGGCGATCCAGGCCGACGCAGCGATGAATGTTGTAGGAAGCGATCGTGAACTGCATGGCCGGTTACGCAAGCTGCGCGGACTTCACGCCGTGCGCGCTCTGCCCACGTCATGCGACGGCGATGAGAGACTCGACGAGATGAGCCAGCGACGCACGACCCAGGCCCCGCCCGCCAGCAGCAAGATCACACCCGCGATCAGCCAGTAGTTCACACTCGCAGGATTGCGCAGCGCAGCCTGCAACTGATTACCGAAGACCGTGGCCGCCAGCGTGCCCGGCAGAATGCCGATTGCCGTGCCCAACATGAAATGCCAAAACTTGATCCGCACTGCACCCGCGACGACGCCCTCGACCGAGAACGGCGCCAGCGGCACCAGGCGCAATGCGGTAATGGCAATCAGGCCGCGACGACGCAGCACATCAATGATGTGGGTCAGCCGTCGCCCGGCGACGCGACGCACGGTATTGCGACTGAGTCGCTGGCCGACGGCGTAACTCAACCATGCCGCCACTTCAACACCAGCCATGGCGTACAAGAACCCCAGCCACGGACCGAATGCCACGACCGCGAACAGCGTGATGACGGGGCGCGGGAACATGACGACGCTCGCGGGTGCGTAGGCCAGAATCACCAGTAGCGGCGTCCACCAGGCGTCGCCGGTTGACCGTGCCCAGGCCGAAATCTTCTGCGGCTCCAGCAACTGGGCCAGCGGCGTGAATTCCCAGATTGCGGTGAGGCCGCCAATGATGCCGATCGCGACGAGCACCTTCATCCACCAACGCATCCCAACGGCGGACGACACATCCGGTGTGAACAGCTTCACCAGGTCGTTCATCGCAACAGGTCTTTCCGGATCGGCCATGCTCACCATGTTGAGCACGGTATCGGAGACTTCGTTCAGATCGGTGAGCGGCTTCAGCGTGCGATCTTCGCGCGCCAGCTGCATGATCGCGCCGCGCAGCGAACCGGCGTTGGCCACTGCCTCCTGCACTTCTTCCGCCGACACGCCCAGATGCTCGGACAGCAAGGTCGAACGCAAGGCACGGATCTGCTTCTGCACATCCTCGCGACCGTCGGCGGCGATCGTGAAATCGCACTCCGTGTCCAAACCCATCGAGCGATTCGCGATATTCGAAGACCCGATGCGCACCACGTCGTCGTCGATGATGATCATTTTCGAATGCACATCGATGCAGGTTTCATCCTGCAATCCGGCGATGAAGGGAAAGAACACGCGGAACCGGTCGTGCCGATCGGCCGCGCCCAACCGGCGGATCATTCGCGTTCGCAGCGTCTGCATGGTGAGTTCTTCGAGCCAGCCATGGCTGAGTTCGCGCAGCACCACGATCACTTCCGGCCCATCGTCTTCTGCAAGTCGTTCGGCCAGCGCCTGGCCGATACGCTCGGCCGTGAAGTACTGATTCTCGATGTAGATGGAGTGCTTTGCGGACGCAATAAGATCCAGATACAAGGTTTCGACTTCGCGCACGCCGCCGCTCCCATGGGTCGCGGGTTCGGTGCGTGAGATCGCCACCTTCACATTGTGCAAATTCGGTTCGAGCGACTGCGGCCAGCGCGATGCGTTCAGCGTGGAGCGGCGACGTAGTCGCTGCGACCAGCGGCGCCGCGCCGTGACGACAGGCCGCAGCGTTTCGCCCGTGGCCTTGCGCCAACGTTCGCGCACCAGATCGCCCGCTGCTCGCGCGGCATCGCCTTCCACTGCCATAGCCATATCGTGAAACGGCGGATAGGGCGTACCTTCCATCACGCGACGCAGATCGTCGGCTGCATGAGCACGCGTGTCCCAGCGACGGCAGGTCAGATCGATGCCGCCGCAAAACGCCACCGCATCGTCGATCACCACCAGCTTTTGATGATGTGAGCCGCCGGTGGGATGCGTGTTGTCGTAACGGAAATGCACGCGCCGGCGCGGCTTCCAGCCCAGACCCAGCAATGGCGCCCATTCCCGATCCACGCCGAAGATCATCGGATAATCCCAGATGAGGATATGAATCTCCAGGTCGCGGCGCCGCCGAGTCAGGTCATTCAAGAACTCGCCAAGATCCAGATGACCGTTCTCGCCTTGGTCATCCCACAGCAGCCGTGTGCGGCTGTGAAAGTCCCAGCCGGCGATCAACAGGGAGCGCTGCGCAAGTTCGGCAGCGGCGACGAACGCTTTGAAATAGGTATCGGCGTCGACCAGGAATGCGACCCGTGCAGCTGTTTCCAGCCGCCAGCAATTGCGTCCGGGCACGCACAGGGAAGAAGCTTCGCGATGCTCCGTCATGTCGAGTCCCGCAGTGAATGCGTGAGGAACGCGTGTAAGAGACACACGGTTCCTTCCCGTCGAATCACGCGGTAGCGACGGACAGCTTTTTCTCACCTATCAACCAGCAGGCTCGCAGCAATGTCAGCTGCAGGCCGGTGATTGATGCGCTGTGCGCGCGTGGCACCGTCAACAAGGACGGGCGCCTCAGGCAGCCCCGTGCTCCTTGAACCAGGCAAGCAGGCGTCGCCAGCCGTCCTTCGCATCGTCTTCTTTGTAGCTGGGACGATAGTCGGCGTGAAAGCCATGCTGCGCTTCCGGATACACGATGATCTCCGCCGGCACTTTCGCTTGCTTTAGCGCGGTACGCATCTGCTCGACCGTGTCCAGCGGGATACCGGTGTCCTTGCCGCCATACAACCCCAGCACCGGCGCCTTGATGTCGACAGCGACATCGAGCGGGAACTTCGGCGTGAGTTCCGTCTTGTCACCGGCCAGGCGGCCATACCATGCCACACCCGCCTTGAGCTGCTTGCTATAGGCCGCGTACAGCCAGACGATGCGGCCACCCCAGCAGAAGCCGGTGATGCCGAGCTTCGCCACATCACCCTTGCCGGACTTGGCAGCGAAATCCACGGCCGCATCCAGATCCGACATCACCTGCTCATCCGGCACCTTCGCGACAATTGTCCGGATCTCGTCGATGGACTTGAGATTCGACACATCGCCCTGGCGCGCGTACAGCTCGGGCGCGATGGCCATGTAACCCTGCTTGGCGAACCGGCGGCAGATATCCTTGATGTGCTCATGCACGCCGAAGATTTCCTGCACGACCAGCACGACGGGAAACGGTCCACCCTTGCTGGGCATGGCGCGGTACGCAGGAATTGCCATGTCGCCCACGGGAATGCTGACTTCGCCCGCAGTGAGTCCTTGCGCGTCGGTCGTGAGCGTCGTTGCTGTCACCGGCTGCACGGCCAGCGCAAACCCTGTGGCCAGGCTGGTCGCCAGAACCTGCCTGCGAGTCAACTCGCCGGCCCGCATTACGTTGACGATATCGATCTGCAGATCGTTGCTCATGGCGGCTCCCATCTGGCGGTTCCCATCGCAAGGGCTGGAGTCGCGAGTCTACCGATCCACGAGGCAATGGGAAGCGCTGCGAAGGGCAGCCGCCCGTGCAGTGGAGACTGTCCGAGCCACAGTCTCCTAGCTTTCGAACAGCTCGCGGCCGATCAGCATGCGGCGGATTTCCTGCGTACCCGCACCGATCTCGTAGAGCTTCGCATCGCGCAACAGGCGGCCAGCGGGATATTCGTTGGTGTAACCATTACCACCCAGCGCCTGAATGGCTTCCAGCGCGCATTGTGTCGCCCGCTCGGCAGCGAACAGGATGCATGCGGCAGCATCACGTCGTGCCACTTGGCCGCGATCGCACGCTGCCGCCACCGCATAGACGTACGCGCGACTCGCATTCAGGGAGGCGTACATATCGGCGAGCTTCGCCTGCATGACCCCGAAAGTACCGATGGGTTCGCCGAACTGTTTGCGCTCGCGGACATACGGCAAGACGACATCGATCGCCGCCGCCAGTAGTCCCAGCGGTCCGCCGGCCAGCACGACGCGCTCATAGTCGAGTCCGCGCATCAGCACCTTCACGCCCTTGTCTACCTGACCCAGGATGTTTTCGGCAGGCACTTCGCAATTGTCGAACACGAGTTCGCAGGTGTTCGAGCCTCGCATGCCGAGCTTGTCGAGTTTTTGCGCAGTGGAGAATCCTTTGAAACCGCGCTCGACAATGAACGCGGTAATGCCGCGCGAGCCCGCATCCGGCTGGGTTTTGGCGTACACCACCAGCGTGCCGGCATCCGGCCCGTTCGTGATCCACATCTTGTGGCCGTTGAGCACATAGCGATCGCCGCGCTTTTCGGCGCGCAATTGCATTGACACGACGTCGGAGCCCGCACCGCTTTCGGACATCGCCAGCGCACCGACCTGCGTGCCAGCCACCAGCGCCGGCAGGTACTTCTCGCACTGCGCCTCGGTGCCGTTGAGACGGATCTGATTGACGCACAGATTCGAATGCGCGGCATAACTCAGCCCCACCGAGCCCGAAGCGCGCGAAATCTCCTCCATGACGACGACATGCGCCAGGTAACCTAGATCGATGCCACCGAAGCGCTCCGGCACCGTGACCCCCAGCAAACCCTGCGCGCCCAGCACCGGCCACAGTTCGTTCGGGAATTCATTGTTTCGGTCGATACGGTCGGCCAGCGGGGCAATCTTGTCGGCAGCGAAGCGACGTACCTGGTCGCGTATCGCGTCGATTGTGTCGCCCAACCCGAAATCGAACTGCGTTGCCTGTTCAGCGTTCATGGGACCCTCGCGTCGCGGTTGATGGCGCAACCGCTGAATAGTACGATTGTCCGACAATGGTACAGTGCCTGGCGAAAATGGTCACCCCCCTAAAGATACAGCCGGTATAAGGTTCCTTAGCCAAGCCCGATGGAAGATGTGCATGAGTACCGCGTCGCACCATCCGTGGGATTCGCTGGAGAAAATCGACGATGATTCAACTGTCTTCCACTTTTGATCCGGCAGCGGCCGGCTCTGTGCGTAATGCGGAGGCAAACCGTGCCCTGGCGGCGACGCTCCGGGCGGCGGTGGCGAACGCCGCACTGGGTGGGCCGGCGCGCACTCGCGATCGCCATGTCGCGCGCGGCAAGCTGCTGCCGCGCGACCGGGTGGAGAGGCTGCTCGATCCGGGGTCGCCGTTGCTGGAGATCGGCCAGCTCACCGCCAATGGCATGTATCACGATGAAGCCCCGGGGGCAGGCTTGATCGCCGGGATCGGGCGCGTGGCGGGGCGCGAAGTGATGATTGTGGCCAACGACTCCACGGTCAAGGGTGGCGTCTACTATCCGCTCACCGTCAAAAAGCATCTGCGCGCCCAGCAGATTGCGATGGAAAATCTGCTGCCCTGCATCTACCTGGTCGACAGTGGCGGCGCCAATCTGCCCTACCAGGCGGAAGTGTTTCCGGACGAACTGCATTTCGGTCGTATCTTTTTCAATCAGGCGCGCATGAGTGCGCTGGAGATTCCGCAGATTGCCTGCGTCATGGGCAGCTGCACGGCCGGTGGCGCCTATGTACCGGCGATGTGCGACGAAACGGTGATCGTCCGCAATCAGGGCACGATCTTTCTCGCCGGACCGCCGTTGGTCAAAGCCGCGACCGGAGAGGTGATTTCCGCGGAGGAACTGGGCGGTGCCGACACGCATGGCCGCAAGTCGGGCGTGGTCGATCACGTCGCCGACAACGACACGCATGCACTGGAAATCGTACGCTCCATCGTCGGCCGCTTGAACCGGCCGAAGCGCACCTCGCTCGAACTGGTCACGCCGCAAGCGCCCGCATTCGATTCCACCGAGCTGTACGGGATCGTGCCGCAGGACGTTCGGGCTCCCTACGATGTGCGAGAAGTGATCGCGCGCGTCGTGGACGGCTCGCGTTTCGCGGAATTCAAACCGCTCTACGGCACGACGCTGGTGTGCGGCGATGCGTATATCTGGGGACAACCTGTCTCCATTCTCGCCAATAACGGCGTGCTGTTCTCCGAGAGCGCACTGAAGGGCGCGCACTTCGTCGAACTGGCCTGCAAGCGTCGGCGACCGTTGCTGTTCCTGCAGAATATTTCCGGCTTCATGGTCGGCGGCAAATACGAAGCGGGTGGTATTGCGAAGGACGGCGCCAAGCTCGTCACCGCCGTCGCCTGCGCAGAAGTGCCGAAGATCACCGTCATCATCGGCGGCAGTTTCGGCGCGGGCAACTACGGCATGTGCGGGCGCGCCTATGCGCCGCGGTTTCTGTTTACCTGGCCCAACAGTCGCATTTCCGTCATGGGCGGTGAACAGGCTGCCAGCGTTCTGGCAACGGTGAAGCGCGATGCAATGGAACAGCGTGGCGAGCAGTGGTCGGCGGAAGAAGAAGCCGCCTTCCGGGCGCCGGTACGCGAACGCTACGAAAGCGAAGGCAATCCTTACTATGCGACGGCGCGACTGTGGGACGATGGCATCATTGATCCGGCACAGACCCGCGATGTGGTCGGCCTCGCCCTCTCCGCCACGTTGAATGCTCCGATTCCGGAAACACGCTTCGGCGTGTTCAGGATGTGACCATGGCAGCTCTGATGGACTCATTGCTCATTGCGAATCGCGGCGAAATCGCGTGCCGGATCATCCGCACCGCGCGCGCGCTGGGTGTGCGCACGATTGCGGTGTATTCGGAAGCGGACCGCGGCGCACTGCACGCACGGCTTGCGGATGTCGCGGTTCTGATAGGCCCTGCCGCCGCCGCCGACAGCTATCTGCGGCCGGAAAAGATCCTGGCTGCCGCGGCACAAACCAATGCACGCGCCATTCATCCCGGCTACGGCTTCCTGTCGGAGAATCCGGCGTTCGCTGACGCAGTGAAAGCAGCCGGCATCCTCTGGGTCGGCCCGCCCGCCTCGTCCATTCGTGCCATGGGCCTGAAAGATGCGGCGAAGAAACTGATGGCCGAGGCCGGCGTACCGGTCACGCCGGGCTATCTCGGCGAAGACCAGGATGCCGGTCGCTTGCAACGCGAAGCCGTCGCCATCGGATTCCCGGTGCTCATCAAGGCAGTCGCCGGCGGCGGCGGCAAGGGCATGCGCAAGGTCGAACGTGCGGCGGATTTCGCCGCGGCGCTGACTTCCTGTCGTCGCGAGGCCGCTGCCAGCTTCGGCGACGATCGCGTGCTGCTCGAAAAGTATGTGACCCGACCGCGGCACATCGAAGTGCAGGTGTTCGCAGACAGTCATGGCAACGCAGTCCACCTGTTCGAACGCGACTGTTCGTTGCAGCGTCGTCATCAGAAAGTGATTGAAGAAGCGCCCGCGCCAGGCATGGACGCAGCGACCCGCGACGCTGTCTGCGGCGCTGCCGTGAAAGCGGCGCTGGCGGTCGGTTACGAAGGTGCCGGCACGGTGGAATTCATCGCCGATGCATCGGCTGGCCTGCGCGCCGACCGCATCTGGTTCATGGAGATGAACACGCGCCTGCAGGTCGAACATCCGGTGACTGAAGCCATCACCGGAATCGATCTGGTCGAATGGCAGTTACGCGTCGCCTGCGGTGAGCAGCTGCCGAAGCGCCAGGATCAACTGACCATCAGCGGTCACGCCATGGAGGCGCGGCTGTACGCCGAGAATCCCGCCAGCGGCTTTCTGCCATCGACCGGACCGCTGACACATTTTCGCTTGCCGGCCGGCATTCGCATCGATACCGGCGTCGAACAGGGTGCGGCCGTCACCCCGTTCTACGATCCGATGATTGCGAAACTGATCGTGCATGCGCCGACCCGACAGGCTGCCGCAGCGAAATTGTCAGCCGCATGCGCCGAAGTCGAAGTCTGGCCGGTAAAAACGAACGCGGCATTTTTGGCACGCGCCGCGGCGCATCCGGATTTCATCGCGGGCACCCTCGACACGGGGTTCATTGAGGCGCGGCTGGAACAGCTCGTGCCGGCGGCGAGCGTCTCCGGCGAGGCTTTATCTGCAGCGGCGCAATCGCGACTGGATGCCTATCGCGAAGCCGGCAGTCCCTGGAGCTCGGCCAGCCCCTGGAGCTCGGCCAACGGAGTGCGATTGAATGCCGATCCGCGCCTTGAAGTCGAAGTGCAACAGGGCGAGCAGCGACAGCTCGTCGCATTGAATGCCGTTGCGGCGACACGAACGCTCGCGACCGTGCGTCTGGACACGCAGACCATCGTATTCGAGCGCGGCGAAGCAATCGCCTTCACCGAACCGCAAACTGCAGCGGCAGGCAGCAGCGCAATGTCCGATGGGGCCATTCGCGCACCCATGCCCGGGCGAATCATTGCCGTACAGGTGACCGACGGCGCCACCGTCGTCAAAGGACAACCGCTCGTGACCATGGAGGCCATGAAAATGGAACACACGCTGACTGCGCCGTTCGACGGGAAGGTCGCCAGTCACTCCCATGCCGTCGGCGATCAGGTGTCCGAAGGCACCTTGTTGCTGCAGATCAGCCGGGAAAAATAGCGTCGGGAGCCGCTTGGGCAGGACAGGCGGACAATCACCCCGCCTGCCGTCGCCCTTCGGCTGAGAACCCTGCAGGCGCGCCATGCACACCCGCACTTTGTTTACTTGCCTGGGTTTACTTGCCTGGTCTTAATCTTGTCTGGCCTTATCTTGTCTGGCCTTACTTGCCCGGACTGCCCTGCAGCGCCACTGTCATCGCAGCTTTGGTTTTTGCCTTAACTTCATCGACCGTCACACCCGGCGCCAGCTCGATCAGCTTCAGACCCGAACCACCCTTCTTGTCGCACTCGAACACGCCGAGATCCGAAATGATCAGATCGACGCAGGCCGTGCCCGTGAGCGGCAATTTGCAACGCTGCAATATTTTGGACTCGCCATCCTTCGAGGTGTGCTCCATCAGCACGATGAGACGCTTCACGTTCGCCGCCAGGTCCATGGCGCCGCCCATGCCCTTGAGCATTTTGCCGGGAATCGTCCAGTTCGCGAGGTCGCCATTCTCCGCCACTTCCATCGCGCCCAGGATGGTGAGATCGATGTGACCGCCGCGGATCATGGCGAAGCTGTCGGCGCTCGAAAAGAAACTCGAGGTCGGCAGTTCGGTGATCGTCTGCTTGCCCGCATTGATCAGGTCCGGATCGGCTTCGCCCTCATAGGGAAACGGGCCCATGCCGAGCATGCCGTTCTCACTCTGCAGGGTCACGTCGACGCCCGGCGGAATGAAATTCGCCACCAGCGTCGGAATGCCGATGCCGAGATTCACGTAGTACCCGTCGTGCAATTCCTGCGCCGCGCGTTGCGCCATCTGATCGCGTGTCCAGCTCATGCGGACTTTCCTCCAGCCTGCGCCGCGGCTTGGCGCGGACGCGTTGTCATTCGCTCGATACGCTTCTCATAGGCACTGCCCTGAAAAATGCGATCGACGTAGATCCCCGGCGTGTGCACGGCATCTGGATCGATCTCCCCCGGCTGCACCAGTTGCTCGACTTCGACCACCGTGAGCTTGGCCGCAGTCACCATCACCGAATTGAAATTGCGCGCGGTCTTGCGAAACACGAGATTGCCGCTCGTATCGCCCTTCCATGCCTTCACAATGGCGAGATCGGCTCGCAGACCGCGCTCCATCACGTACAACTCGCCGTCAAACTGCTGCACCGGTTTGCCTTCAGCCACAACCGTGCCGACACCAGTGCGGGTGAAAAATGCGGGAATGCCAGCGCCTCCTGCGCGAATGCGCTCGGCCAGCGTGCCCTGCGGGTTGAGTTCCAGTTGCAGCTTGCCGGAGAGATACAGCTGTTCGAACAATTTGTTCTCGCCGACATACGAGCTGATCATTTTCGCGATCTGGCCGTTGTGCAGCAAAGTCCACAGGCCGAAGTTATCAGCGCCGCAATTGTTCGAGATCACCGTCAGGCCTTTGACCGGCAGCTGCGCAATCGCCGCAATCGAATTTTCCGGATTGCCGCACAGGCCGAAGCCGCCGGACATAATGGTCATGCCGTCGAACAGCTCACCGTCCAACGCTGAAGCCGCGTCCGGATAAACCTTGTTGCTCATCGTTTGCCTCATCATCGCCGCACCGCAGGCGACTCGCTCGATCCAGATATCCGCACAGGCGTCGTCAACGATACCGCGGCAAGCGCCTGCGAATCCGGCGCGAAGTTTACACACAACTCATCGCTGCCGCAGCCGCCAGTCACGCTGCAGAAAGCAGCATTCCGACCCGGCCATTCTAAATTGCTGATTGTCCGACAATATCAGCTTCGTATATTGTGGAGAGGCCCCTTGCTTGGGACGACCTCGTCTATTCAGTTCTTTCGGTGGGCATGGCCATTCAATGAATCAGCCTTTCGAACCTATCCGGCTGGAACCTGCCTATCGCAAGGTCGCCGCGGCGCTGATCGAGCGCATCACGGCACGCTCGTTCAACAGCGGCGATCGGCTGCCTTCGGAGACGGCACTAGCGCAACAGTTCGGCGTGAACCGTTCGACCGTGCGCGAGGCGCTACGCGAACTGCAGACGGCCGGCCTGCTCACCCGCAGCCGCGGCTCGAAGCTGATGATGGTGACGCGGCCACAGGCCGACCACGTAGCGAACAGCGTGAGCCGCGCCCTGGTGCTGCACGATGTGACGTTCCTGCACGTCTGGGAGTCCATGTCGATGTTCGAGCCTCTCATTGCCGAGGCAGCCGCCAAGCGGCGCAATGATACCGATCTGGCGCTGCTACAACAGGCACAGGAAAGCTTCGTGCTGCACAAGGAAGACACCGCACGCTGCGTGCATCATGTCGCAGAATTTTTCGGCGTGATTGCCGCAGCCTCGCACAATCCGGTGCTGGTGCTGGCCCAGGAACCGCTCATTCAACTTCTCGAACCCTCACTGGGCGCAATGATCGATCGGGTGGCGCAGGCACGCTCGCGCATCGTCGCGGCCCAACGCCGGCTCAGCGAAGCGATTCGCGAGCGCAACGCCGACGATGCGCGCACATGGATGGCAAAGCACATCCGGGACTTCCGGCGCGGCTACGAAGTGGCGGGCATCGACCTTGAGGTGAAGATCAAGGTTTGAAGGACTACACCAGCACTCGCTCGATGCCGCCATTGTTCGCGGCCTTCACATACTCCTGCATCCAGTCCGGTCCGATCAGGTGGCGAGCCATTTCGACCACGATGTAATCCGCATCGGTGTTGGAGTCGTCGTTATAGCGCTTCAGGCCCTGCATGCATGATGGGCACGAGGTGAGGATCTTCACTTCGCCCTGGAAGCCGTCGGCACGCAACTTGTCGGCGCCGGACTTCATCTCCGCTTCTTTGCGGAAGCGGACCTGCGTTGCGATGTCGGGCCGCGTAATTGCGAACGTGCCGGACTCGCCGCAGCAACGGTCGTTCTTTTCGATCTTGCCGTTGACCTTGTCGTTGATGAGCGTGTTCACCACTTTCAGCGGATCGTGGCTCTTCATCGGTGTGTGACAGGGG
>JAIBJL010000041.1 GCA_020029545.1 Gammaproteobacteria bacterium | reverse complement strand
CCCAGATGCGGTGTGGTCGCGTGAGCAGCGTCGCCCACCAAAAGAACCCTGCCCTTGTGCCACGGCCCGTCGATCAGAAGGTAGTCCAACGGTCGGCAATTTATCATATAGCTCCCGTCCATTCGATCGCGCGTGGTCCCAGCCAACCCACCGTAATCCGCCATAAGAGAACGCAGGGTCTCGAGCTGCAAGTTCTCGGGGAACATTCGCCTCTGCGGCTCCGAGGAAAGAAAGTACATATACATCTGACTTTCGGAGATGGGGTTGAAGCCAACGCCATAGGGTCCTCCCACATATGAGATTGGACCTGATTGGTTGGCAGGTCTTGGCACGACCAAGCGCCAGCACACCTGCCCGGTATAGGTGGGCTCAAGGGACGGCCCAAAAATCATGCGACGCGTAGCGGACGCCAAGCTATCGGCGCCTACCACCAATTGATATTCGCCAATACCTCCATCAGAGAATGTGACGTGGACCGTCGATCCATCGTCTTTCAAATCAACGACTGAGATTCCAAGACGAACCTCTACGTTTTCCGCCCGAACTCGCTCTGAAAGAATCCGGTGAAGAATAGGCCTCATTATTCCGCCGAGACCGGCCAGTCCCGGTTCTAATTCAGGCAGCGGACCTTCAGCTAGGATCGTTCCATCCTTGCGCATCATAGTGAAACGCGATGAGAGAAATCCGCTCGCCCGGATATCGTCCAACAAACCGAGAGATCGGAATGAGCGAAGGGTGGGACCTCCCAAAGTCAGGCCGGCACCAAGGGCCCGCCAGCTGGGATCGATGTCGATGAGCTCGATATCCCATCCGATACGGCGAAGAGCCAACGCACTGCTCATACCTGCGATGCCGCCACCAATGATTAGTGCTCTTTTCAACATCTTACTTTTCCCCCATTCCGTTAGTGCAGATCGAAAAATGATCACGCCGAGAGCGAGCGAATGTTCTCGACCGCAAAGAGGGCACCACAGCCTTTGCCGGGCACGACACCGTCGTGAGCTGCTTCAACGCTGCCACTCTACCACTGCGATATTGAACAGCTCTCAAATGTGTGACCCGGATTTTGCACGTTTCACCTGGCTGCGCATCGCCGAACGCAACAGCGACGGAAAGCCGAACAGGAAAATCCGGATGACAGGCCACCCCACCTTCATCGCCTCGGCCTGCAATTGCGCGGCTGTCACATAGGGCTCCACGACCGCCATCTGGTTCTTGGCATCGATCTCGACGAGCTTGTTCACGCCTTAGATCGAGGGTGACCACCTGCTCTTGAGTGACCAAGTAGAAGCTGTTCGTGCCCGTGGCGTGGGCCCGGAATTTGAGGCCATGGCGCAGGCACACTTTCACGACTGCCTGCACTTCCTACGTTGACGAAGCAAGCACGACCGCGACCGGCCTGATCGCATTGAGCTGCTGAAGCGACGGCACACCCGTCGCCCATGAGTAGCCGGCAATGATCGCAGGATCGTCGGAAACGTTGCGTTGCCCCAGGATTTCCACGAATACGCGCTTGGCACTGGGCGCAAGCCTTGCGGGCGATACGTCGGGGCGGATCCGCGATTCGCTGTCGGGCATGCTGTCCGCGGCACGGGAGGCCGGGGCCAGACGACGACTCTGTTGCCGACTATCTCAGTGATTGCTGCTCTCCGGCCCACCGCCCGGGAACCACTTGTCGCGGCGCGTGAACAGAAACAACTGGGAGGTATCCGCATTGGCGGGTCGCTCGCGCGCGATCCAGGAATCATCGTGCTGATCCATATCGGCATCGTATTCGATGTGACAACCGAGCGGACTGTTGAAATACCAGAACCAGTTCGAGCCGAACAGATGCCGGCCCGGTCCCCAGGCAGTCTTGTAGCCTTTGGCCTCGAAGCGCGTACCGGCCAGCAGAACCTCTGTGCCGCTACCCACGTGGAACGCAAAATGTTCTACGCCCTTCATGCCCTTCATGAAGGGCGGTACTTGAATCATGAAGAGCGTGTGGTGATCCAGAGTTCCCGCCGGACGCATGAAGGGTCCCCCACCGATGAATCGGTCTGTCGTAAGGAACCCCAGGCGACTGTAGAACGCTTCGGCCTTGGCGGCATCTGCAACAAATAACACGACATGCGACAACGTCCGTGGCGTCGCCGACATGTCGGGAGTAACAGCCACCACGTTGACGGGTCGTTGGGGCGGTGAGCCAGGAGCGTTCGTCAGATCAGCCGGTGCACTGAACGGCCGCCGTGCGGTGAGCTGGAACCTGAGCGCAAATCCCATATCATCCATGCAGGACAGCGAGCCGTCCGATGCATGTCGCACCTCGCGGTCCTTCCCCAACTCCGCAGCGATTGCTTTGAGCGTCGAATGATCGGCCACTCCGTAGGCTGTTTCGCGTAGTGATGGCGCCGGACCCAGCGGCGGCGGCAGAGTGGGATCATCTGCGCGACGCAGAACGATTGCCGTCCCGTCAAGTGCCTCGAATCGCCCACCCTTGCGATTGTCGGCGACCTGACGCAACCCGTAGTCGAGGAGAAATTGCGTGCACCCCTCCATATCATCCACGCCAAACACGAGCTCGTCAGGTCCGATGATGTTCATACGACTCTACAGGGGTTGAAATACACCCGCTCAGGATAGGAAGCGAGTGCAACGTTGGGAAATCGTTTGGATGAATTGGTCCTATGTGGGATAGCGATAGGACTCAACCTGTGGAATAGACAACTCAAAGGCGGATACCGTCCCTTGTCTTGACCTGGAACGTATCTGCGAGCCAGTCGGCGATGAATGAGCCGCCGAAGGCCGGATTATCGAGGCTACAATGCTCAACACCGCCTTCGCGATCGGTGAAGATCTTCAGTTGCGGATTAGGACTGGAAGTAAGCCGTTCGAACGTGCGATGTGCATACTCCACCGGTATCTGACGGTCCTGCTCGCCATGCGTGACAAGAAACGGCACGGTAATCTGTTCCGCAACACCGTCCAAATGCACGCGCTCGGCTATCTTCATGAACTCGTCGTGATCCTTGGCACCCCAGACCCACCGCACATGCTCCCAGTAGTGAGGCACCGGGTTCTTGCCTGCTTTTGCCTCGCGCCGCTTCTGGATCTCACCCCAGTTATGGTTAGCACCCCACACCGCGCCAAGGAAGAAGCGCTTTTCAAACGCCACCGCGCGCGGCGCATAATAGCCGCCAAGCGATACCCCGAGTGCACCGATCCGGCGCGAATCCACGTCAGCGCGCGTTTCAAGATAATCAATCACTGCGCCAGCCCAAATCTCGGACTCTACGATGGCGGGCAGGCCTTTGAGCCGCAACGCCTCGCCCGTGCCGGGCTGGTCTATAAAGAGCGAAGAGATGCCGCGACGTGACAAATCCCTGGGCAGGCTGGACCGGTAGAGCCCTTCCTTGGTGCTGTCCAGTCCGTTCATGACGACGACGCAGGGAGCCTTGGCGCCGTCGCGAACATTCTCTGCCTTGACGAAGAGCCCAGCCAGACTCGTATCGCCATAAGGGATCTCTACACGTGTGCAGTTTTCCCTGGCGAGTTGCACACCGCGCAGGAACAACTCCAGACTGTATCGGTAAAGAGGCAGCCGATCGGCGAAGCCATGCGCCTGCATCCGCTCCGCCATCGCACAGTAAAGCGCAGCCCGGCCGAGCTTCTCCCCCGCACTGATAAGGTGACCTGCCACCTCATCCTCGCCAGCGAGTTCGACCAGCCTGTCGGCACCCTGCTTCCACGCCTTGAAGAAGGCCTCGGTACCCGGATCGTCGCCCTGCGCAGCGATCTCGAGCAACGGTCGGCACATCTCGTGGATCTCGCCGAGCCTGCCACCAGCTTCGACGGCACCGACGACATTCATACTCCAGACATAGTTGGTCGGAAAATAAAGGAACATAGTTCATCCTTATCTAACGTGTTCAGCGTGATGATATGCAAGCGCTCAGCGATCGCTGCCTGCTCCCGGGGTCTGCTCGCCCGAGAAATGGCTTCGAACAATGAGACGTCCGATCGGAACTTGGGGAAGCAACGGCAGTGAATTAATCAGGGCACCGGGGAGTATAGCTTCCCGTTGTGCTCATAGGGTTTGGCTTCAGTCAGGATGAAGATTATTCGGCACCACTGCGTTGCCGATGGATTGCGCCACGAGTGGATCGTACCCCGCTGGATGATGAAATCGCCGGGGTTGAGCAGCGTCTTGGATCCGTCGTCCAGCTCAAGCTCGATCTGACCCGATATGACGATCCCGTAATCCAGGCTGTTCGTGCGATGCATTCCGGAACTCGATCCTGGCGACGCATCGCTGATCCGGATGACAGATCCGCGCTTGATCGTCAGCCCGGCATCGCGAGACCGGCCTTCGGTGTTGTCATTGTTGTTCACCGGCAGGTCTGGAGCAGTCCAGACGAGCCCGAAGAATGCGGCCCCGTTGGCCACCGAATCCAGCTGGAAGACATCATCCGAGCTGACCACGGCTCGCCCTTGTTCGTCGTGGCCGGTAACTACGCGCCGGAAAGGAGACTGTGGTTGATGTGCAGTAGACATGGCGATCTCCAATATAAAAATCAGTTAAACGCACCGCTCACCCACAGCACAATTGGCGGTGCTCGCGATCAATGATGTCCAATGCTGCAGCATGGCAATTGATATTCAACTTCTTCACTATTCACTAAGGAACCCGGGTTCAGCGCGCTTCGTCTTAATGACTGAAGACTCCGAGTTCGCCTTCGGCCAGGTTGATCACCACACATTTCGAATGCGTATAGTGATTGAGAGTCTCGAGGCAGTTCTCTCGACCGAAACCGCTCTGCTTGTAACCGCCGATCGGCATGCCTGGCTGCATGTTGTAATAGCGGTTCACCCACACCGTACCGGTCTCCATGCCACGTGAGATCCGATGGGCACGGGCGAGATCGCGGGTCCACAGTCCGCCGCCGAGTCCGTAGGGGCTGCTGTTCACATCCTTCAAGAGCTCCGCTTCGTCATCCCAGGCGAGGATACCTGTCACCGGGCCGAAGATTTCCTCTTGGGCGATGCGCATGGAATTGCGGACGCCGGTGAAGATCGTGGGCTGGATGAATAGCCCATTCTCCAGGCCGCTGACTATCGCCCGCCCGCCGCCATAGGTTGCATGCGCGCCTTCGAGCCGCCCCAACTCGATATATGAGTTGACCTTTTCAAATTGGGCGAGTGAAGCTTGGGCGCCGAGTTGCGTCGCCGGATCGACCGGATCGCCCTGCCGGACACTGGCGAGACGAGCGCCGATTCGATCGAGTAGCTCATCGTGAATCTTGCGATGAGCGAACACGCGTGATCCGGCCAAGCACACCTCACCTTTGTTGAAAACAGTTGTCATCACCACGGACTCGGCCGCGGCGTTGAGATCGGCATCCTGGCAGACGATATTCGCGGACTTTCCGCCAAGCTCCAGGGTTTGGGGGATGATGTTGACGCTCGCGTTACGCATGATTTTTCGCGCCGTCTCGCGTGATCCCGTGAAGGCGACTTTGCGGACCAGCGGGTGGGTGACCAGCGGCTCGCCGACCGTAGCCCCATAACCTGTCACCACGTTCAACACGCCGGGGGGTAGCAGATCGTCAATCTCCCTCACGAACTCCATGACCGAGAGACAGACCGTCTCCGCCGGCTTGAGCACTACGGTACATCCGGCCGCCAGCGCCGGGGCCAGCTTGGCCGCCGCCATCTGCAGCGGCACGTTCCAGGGAATGATCTGTGCAACCACCCCGATCGGCTCGCGATGGACAAGCGCAGACGCATGCGGAAAATCCAGGAGTTCGCCCCGCAGGAACGCAGGAGCGCCAGCGAAGAACTCGAACTGCGCGATTGAGCCAGCGACGTCGAGCAACGCCTCCCCGATCGGCTTGCCATTGTTCAGGGTCTCGAACATCGCGAACTCGGTGAGGCGGCGCCGCAACCGCTGAGCGATCTCCAAGAGGATGCGTTGCCGCTCAGTGGGGAACGTCCGCGCCCAAAGAGGGAATGCGCCATGCGCCGCCCTGACGGCGCGATCGACGTCGGTCGCGTCGCCCGCCTGGATATGAGCGAGCGTCTGACGGTTAGCCGGATTCGACAGATTGATCAGCTCCCCGGCATTGCCATCGACCCATTCGCCGTTGATGAACAGGCCGAAGGTACGAACTCGGCTGCCGCTCGCGGCAAGGCGCCGTGCTTCCTCGAGACCGAGGTTATTCATCGCCATCGCCATTCTCATCCCCTCCAGCTTCTGCGCATTCGAACTTGTCAACCGGGACACAACGCGAGAACCCCGACCTCAACGACGGATACCGCTTGGTACCGCCCGCCGCGTCTGGCCATCACCCGTCGCAACCCAACGAATATCTCCGCATGCGATCGGTTGATGCTTTTATGCGCGGGAAACAGCGCGCTTCGACACCGGCTTAAGGACGCGATGCAAGGTCGCCATAGATACCTTGGACGCGGGTATTGCCAGGACCACCTTCCAGGTCCACCACCGTGGCGTCGACAAAATCGAGCAGCGGCAACTCGGCGAGACGGCATGCCACGGGATATTGCGTAGGCATGTCTTCCCAACGCGCGGGGATAAAGCGGAATGAGCCCACTCCCCGCTCACGCCGGTATATTGTCGGCGGTGCGCCGCCGCCTGCCCCGCTGGTAACGGGGCCAGTCAGCTGGTCGACGTCGGCAACCCCCCAGTCGCCGGTTCGAGGGATGTACTTGCGCGTGATGAGCGGCCGAGGCGGGGCCGGCGCGCGGTCGTCGGCGCGGAGGGACTTGATTTCGAACTGGCAGAACCTGAAGCCTTCCCAGTGCGCCGCGCCGTTCGCGGTATCACGCAGGAACGCGGGATCGGGAACCGTGGCTGGCAGCTTAGGGTGGCCCAACTCCTCGCGCCCGGTGAGGATCGGATCGGCAAGGCTTTCCCAGAGGACGGGCATGTATTCAAATTTCTGCACCACACCGGCCCGCTCATACAGAACGGGGATGGTCACTGCCACGATGTTATACCCGCGACCGGCAAGCCATCCGAGGTTCGAAAGCTTGATATATAGAAAGTTGATCAGCGGATCTTGGTCAAGCGACAGGCCAGATGGCAGTATCGACTCCAGCGCAGCACGTTCACTGCGCGCCTGAACCTTGCAAGTCAGGATTCTACCGGCAGCGCCAATATCCTTGTAATGGCTGGGCACGTTGCGAGGGCCGGGCAACGGCCCGAAGTCGGCCGGCATACGGAACATCCTATCGATTTCCGGCAACAACGTAGACTTCAGTTGACCGCTCATTCTAGTTCTCATTCAAGTTGCCTAGGAGACATCCACGACTGCCGTCTCCCCCTAGTGTGCGGAGCTATGTTTACAAGAAATGCCGACGAGTAAAAAATCGTTAGAATAGCGACCTGCCATTGGTTTTATCGATATGAGAGAGTCGACCGGCCTCGTGGGTCGATCACCCGTTCAAAGACTGACCTTCAGATAAAAACTCAAACGCACCGGGCGGTGTCAGCGATTTCGGAGATCAGCCATTGCGTGCCTTGATTGCGGTCATCTATCGCGTGCCATTGAACAGTCTCCGCGATACGCGGCAACTCGAATGGGGTAGATGCAATCGTAATCGGGTAAATCTTTGCGAATTTGTCGGCCAGACGACGCTGTATGGTGGCGAGCCGCTGCGTTCCGATCACGGCTTCGACCAAAGCGGAAAAGGTGGGCACGAAAACCGTCACATTCCGCTTGAATCCGGCCTTGGCATATTCGACGTCCGGGATTGCGGACGGTTGATCTGGACCGAAGCTGACGCTCGCGTGAGCTAATTCCAAGAATGTCTCCAGATCCAACCCCTGCCTGACGTGGCGATTCTCATTCCAATAGATGACCACATGTTCATCGTAGTATAGATGTCGCGACTTCAACCCAGGCTGAGGAGTTTCGATGGTCAGGAAAACGTCCAGTTCGCCTTTTAGAAACCTTTCCATCGAACCTCTGGAAAATGGAACGATATTGATTTTCATATTCGGACCTGTTTTCTCGATCCTTCTCAAGACTGCCCCGATCAGGACGGTGTAGGCATAGTCGGAGGCGAGGATCGAGAAAGTCCTTTCGGACTTCAATGGATCGAACTGAGACGTCGTCATGATATTCCGGCGAATGGACACCAGCACTTCCTTTACCGGATGCGCGAGCTGCTCTGCTTTATCCGTTAGCTGCATGGTTCGCCCGACCGGCACGAGCAGCGGATCATCGAAATATTTCCGCAGTCTGTTCAACGCTCCGCTCATGGCTGACTGGCTCAGACACAGATCGATGGCTGCCGCGGTCACGCTGCGCAATTCGATCAGCGAATTGAGTGCGACGAGCAGGTTCAAATCGAGTTTATCTAAGCGCAACGCCAGTCCTCCCCATGATTTTCCTGACGCTATCAGACGCAGGTAAGGGCTCGCAATGCACTTAGCGCGAAGTAAAGGCGGAAAGCTCTCCTTCAGAATCGGCTCGACGACGAGCTGCGAGATGTTGACAGGATATTCAGCACTGGGCCATTCCTTCGAAAATGCTCCATGATGCGCGTGTTCAGGTAGAAGCTGACCCACGCGATTTTATTTTTCTTCGACCCTAGGACTACGGTCTCGTCTTCGTCAACGCATCGCATAAGAACTCGACTCGTCAGGCTTAAGACGCGGGTTGTCGGAAGGTGCTCGTGCGGAAGCATCTGTGGCACTCGAAACCATCACGCCTGCAGAGCGCGACGCAGAATCTGCCGGTACTCGTCTTGGGCTGGGCAGGTCGTCCAGGAAATCCACACGAACGCCTTGGGAACAGCTCATCCTTGAGCGAGGCGACTGCCACCATCGCCACCGCCGGATGCTGGGCGATCACACCTGCAAGCTCGGCGGGATAGACGTTGTATCCTCCACTGAGAATCATCTCCTTGATCCGATCGTCACAGTCTAGAAGCGGTCGAAGAACCGGTGGGGCCGCGAGCGCCCGGCCCCACCGAGGCGGTCTAGAACTCGGCACGCAGCCGCACGCCGTAGGTACGAGGCGGTAAGGCCGTGGCGCTGAAGATGTGGAGAAGGCTGTTAAACTGACTGCTGGCTAGTCGATCGTCTTCGATGTTGTTGACGAACGCAGTGAGTTCGTACCGTCGGTCGGAGCCCCACTGATAGGTCGCAAAAGCATTGCTCCTCCAGTAGCTATCGAGAGTTTCCTCGGGCAGGTAGTCGAGGTACCCCATGCTGGACGACTGATAGTGCGTGTTCGCTCCGACGATCACCTGATTGTTGCCGATCGCAAAAGTTTGCTGGGCACTCAAGTTGAGCGTCCACTTCGGCGACCTGAGAGCCTCACGACCGGAACAGTCGATCGTGCTCAAGCCGTTGGGGTTGTTGCGCGCACCGATGACGTCACAACCCGTAATCGCGGTCCCCGCGTTGACGTATCGGAAGTCGTCGTACTCCGTATCGAGGTACTGAAGATCCGCCCCGAGCAGGGTGCTGGGCGTGACCAGATACTGGACGTCCAGTTCGGCACCCTGGTTCGTAGATCGGCCGACATTCTCGGTGATGTACACCGATGCGTGCGTGTTGGCGTCCACCGCGAAGTGACTGACTTGCTGGTCTCGATACTTCCAGAGGAAGAGCTCCATGTTGACCTGAAGCCGATTGTCCAGGAACCGGTTCTTGGCACCCACCGTGTAGGCGGTAATGGTCTCCGGCGCGAAGCTGCTCCGGGAGTCCGAGACCACCGAGAATCCGCCGCCGTGAAAGCCGGTCTCGACATTGGCGTAGAGCAGGGAAGCTGGCGACAAGTCGTACTCCACGCCGCCATGCCACGTGGTCTTCTTGTCGGTCCTTTCCGTGGTCTGCTGGGTGGCAAACACGCCGAAGACAGTCCCCGGGGCGCTCGGCAGGACGTACGCCCGCGTGAAGCCGGGGATGGTCACGGGGATGAGCTGCAGAGACTGAACGACATCCTGCTCGGTGAAGGCGTTAGGAATCAGCGGCGCTGTTGGACAGGCCGGAGGCGACGCCACATTCGTGCAAGCGTCCAACATCGTAGTCACGTCCGCATCGAAGGTCTTGCGGTCGCGCGTGTAGCGCGCTCCCAGCACGAACCGCAGCGGGTCGACCGGGGCGAAGGTCACCCGTCCGAACACCGCTCCGGACTCGGTTGAGGTTTCAACGTCCTGGGAAGCCAGCAGCACGAACTGGTTGAACGCGTATTTCGAGTGAATCTCTTCGTCGAAATAGTAGCCGCCCAGCAGGTACTGCAGCTTGCCTTCCTGCGGCGAAGCGAACCGGACCTCAAGGCTCGATTGGTTGTCCTTCTGCTGGGTAAGGGCTACGAAGGCCCCGCCTGTGTTGCGGTTGTCGCCCAGGTCGCTTTCCCGATAGGCCGGGATCACTACCAAAGTCCCTGCGCCGACGTTCCATTCGACTTGAGCATTGAGCCCGAACTGATCTGTGTCGAGTTGCGGCGTCGCCGAGAGCGGCCCGAGGTTCCTGCCCGCGACGGAGCCGCTGTAGATGGTCGACAACAGCGACGTGGTACGCGGATCGTTCGCGCCGGTCCCGACGGGATACGGCGCCGGGGTGGCCGTTGGAACTAAAGTAGCGCCGGACAAGAACGCGTTGTAGTCGTCGTTGCTGATATAGCCCGTGATCAACCCGCCGACGCCCGCCCCGCCGATGTGGGCGTAGTCGGTCGCGAGACGAACCGAGAGGTCATCGCTTGGGGCGAACGCGAGCTGCGCGCGCCCCGCATAGTTCCTCTCGCCGTCCCCGCCGTCCGAATTGTACCCCGAGTGCTCCGAATAGATGCCGGCGAGGCGCAGGGCGGTGTTATCGCCCAACGCCAGGTTGGCGGCGCCGTCCACGCGTGTTCGATCGTAGTTCCCGCCTTCGATCGTGAAATTGCCGCTATTTTTCCCCAGGACGGGACGGGCCGGGATCACGTTGATCGCGCCCCCGGTGGCATTTCGACCGTAGAGGGTGCCTTGCGGACCTTTGAGGACCTCAAGCCGCTCGAGGTCGTAGAAGAAGCCTGCCGTCCCGGTGGGGCGCCCCACGTAGACATCGTCATAGTTGAATGCGATCGCGGGATCAGTATAGGAATTAACAGAATAGGTGCCGACCCCGCGGATGAAGAAGACGGAGACCCCGCCACCGCCGCCGCTTTGCAGCGCGGGAACGACCTGCGACAGATCTTCAGGCCGCAGTACGCCAGCGCGCGCGATTTGGTCAGGGCTCACAACCGAGAGGGCCACCGCTGCGCGCTGCGCCGTTTCTTCCTGGCGCTGCGCCGTGACGATCACCTCTTCAAGCTCGCCGGTGGCCGCCTGGGGCGTCTGCGCCCGGACAGCTGCTGCTGGCAACATGAAAACCGTCGTGAGAAGCAGCACACTCACGCTTGGCGATTCCCTATGCATTGTCGATTCCCCCTACTAAATAAAAAAGTTGTTCTTCGCGACGCCTGGTCCGTTAATGTTTCTAGTGTTTCTGACGTCACCGCCTTCCATGACTGGCGTGACAGTACTCACAGGGCTCTCCGCAAAACCAATGGAATTTATCACTGGGAACCATCGGTGCGGTCGATACCTGCCTCGAACTCATGTGACATGAATATGATAGGTCAACGGTGACAAGTCAACGGATTGGCACACCATGCCCGGTTCCCAACGCGGGACCATGAGAGCCGAAGTTTAGATCCCGCGCAAATCGCCGCGAGCGATTTTTATCAGCGCAAGTACCGATAAAAACACCACGGTGTAAGTGGCGCAAAGAAAAGCGGCCTCGTGTATGTGCGCGATCTGCCAGCTTACCCCGGCCTGATCGACCACCGAACCGCTAGCCGCCGTTGTGAACATAGCAACGACGTGCAGTCCCAAGCTGGCGTAACCGAGAACAGGTAACGCGAAGAAGCTCCGCGCGGGCGCGGGGCGCACGGCGTCCGGGCGCCGTGCGAGATAAAAAGCAAATAGCTGATAGAACGTCCAGGTGGTCAGCGTCCAGCCAAGGTAATTCGTGTAAGGCACGCCGTAGAAACCGCCGCCGTCGTGCCAGATCCAAAAGTGACCGATCGTGGATGTACTCCCATCGATCGACAGGTCGATCACGGTCATCAAGACGGCCGCGACGAGGGGTAATGCAAAGAGATTGATACGTCGTTGCAACTGGGCATCGGCGCCATCCAACAAGACCGAGGCTACTTGCCAGCTAGTGTAACCCATGGCGAAATAGAAAGGCCCCACGTTCAACGGGACATTGAACAGCTTCGGGCCGGCGGTGTAGTGATAGTTGCCGAACGGAAAGCCCGTCAAGATGCTGGCATTCTCGTAGATGTTGCTCACGACGAGGCAAATCGCGATGAATACGAGCAGATTGATTACGCCGTAGCGAAGCGTGCCGTGAATCAATCCAAACAGAATGAGAGTTCCGTAAATTTGGGGTATCAAATTTGTCGCTACCACGGTCTGAGCGAAAGCCGCTGCGACAGCCACCAAAGCGAGCACCCAGAGAGCGGTTATCCACCCCTTCTTACTGGTCGGCCGACTATCAATCGCGGTCATGTATATCTCCTTATGCATGTCGAGCCACTTTCGCTCTGCTCCACCATGGCTTCAGAAGTGTGCCGTCAATCTCAGACCATAGGTGCGGGGCAGCTGGAGATCCGCGAAAACGAAGCCCACGCCATCCAAGCTCTGGGAAGTGAGCGTCGGCACGTCATCGTTCTCGATGTTGTTGACGTATTCCGCAAGACTCCAGGCGTCTTCCCGAACCCGATACGTGAGGCTGACGTCGGTGCGCGTGTGGGACGAAACGATCGTATAGGGTGTGATCGCGCTGCAGGTTCTCTTCCATGCGCTGTGCCGTGACAATGATTTCGCTGATGCCTGTCGGGCCCGGGTCGGGGCTCCCTCGGTCGCCGGCGAGAACACGAAAATTCTGCAGCATCTCATCGCAGCTCCCCCCTCGCAGGCGTGCGTGGATTCACCGCGCCGGCCGCATGTATTTTTCGCCACCGTGCATTCGACTATGCACTCGATGCCTCTATCCGCGGCAGCGCGTTGCGCTCCCACGTCGCGGATCACGCTATTACACACACATGGGAATTGTCAAGCAAAGCAGTGTAACGAGCGGCGCGAGCCGTCCGCCAACGCATTCAGATCAGCTTTTGCGCAGGCCGTCGATGACGTAGTCGCAGATGAATTTCTCGTACTGCCGGTTGAGGACTTCGGGGTCGTAGTCTTTGCCGAAGGCGACTTTGAGAATCGGCATGCCGGTCACGAAGAACTCGCACATACCGATGACGGCCATGTACAGAAACGCGCCATCGACTGCCTTGGCGCCGGCGAGCCGGGTTGCTGCGGCCGCCGCCTTCCGATAGCTGTCGATGCCGGTTGCGGTGAAGGACTTGAAGAACGCCTGGGCGTCGGGCTGGTCGGAGTTGACGACCTCATCGACCATCAGCCGATGGAAGTAGGGGTGCCTGATCTGGAATCGGAGCAGCGCTCGCACGCTCGCGCGGATCTGTTCCTCGGGGTCTTCCGGCGGAACTTGTCTCGCGACAACGAGCGCGTTCTCCAGTTGCGCAAACAGATGGCGAGCCGCGGCCAGCAACAGGCTCGACCGGTTCGTGAAGTAGTAGCGAATGAGCGAGCGGTCGACGCCGGCGTGCTGAGCCACCCGCAGCAGTGTCACATCGCGCGGTGCCAGCTCGCGCAACAACTCGCACACCTCCAGCACGATCGCGTCGGCGCCGACACTCTGGCCGCCCCCGTCCCCCGGCCGACCCCGCGCGCGCCGCTGCTTTTTTTTCTTCGTCTGTCCGACCTGAGAACGGGACTTCGCGATCAACCGGGCACACTCCAATAGTACGACGCCAGGCACTCTAGCTCATATTGGCTGCGCGATGACCTGCCCGACCATTGCCATTACCGCCTGACTCTCGCCGAGGGATCGGCATCGATGAGATTCACCTGCACATTCAGGCGACGCAGGCAGATGGCCAGCGACATTCCGCCCACGCCTCCACCCACTATCAGGACCTTACGGACATCGCTCATCGTCGCTTCCCCTTGCCTGCGTCGCTTTCCGGGGCCAGGCATGACATTGTTGGGTCGCGCGAACCCGCAGCGTGGATCTTGAGGATGCACGTGTTCGGGCGTAAAGCCCATGAACGCACGCCCTCGTTTTCTGCTGGTGATAATTCCCATTATCGAGTAAATACGGTAAAAGACAAACGCTCGGCAGCGAGGGGATCAGCACCCATCAGCGAACGGGTTGTTCCGCATGCCCGAGTTCATGCGCACCCGCCGACGTCGAGAGGAACCATGGTGGCCGATGCGGCTCCTGAAGAACGGCAAAACGAAAGGCATCGACATCCGCAGCCATCTGAATGTGCCGGAGGCTGATGCCAACTCGGATATAGTTTCGTTCTGTCGACGGTGAGTTCAGCGAAGGGTCGCGCACGACGCTGGCGAGATGACCTGACACAAGGCCGCTACCATTCGTCACAGGCACTTCCTGGAGATTGTATGAATATCAACGCTCAAGACCATTTTCGGCTCGGCACATTCTCGATTGCGGGCGGCCCGCCTTTTCCCGCACTCGTCATCGCGGGAAAGGCATACGGCTTTTCAGCCTTAAGCGCGCTCGAACGGGATCTTGGGCGGCACTTGCGCGGGACGGACTCCGTTCTCGACCAGCTGGACTATTGGGACGAGAATTTCCCGGTGTTGCAATCAATGGCGGCCGCACTTATCGATGGCACGTTGCCGGCCGCGCAACGCATCCTCGAGATGGGCGCACCGCTCGAACAGTTGAAGACCCATGCGCCGCTGCGGCCGCGACAGATTTTTCAAGCCGGGGCGAACTATCACAAGCATGTGATAGACCTTATCGTGGACGGCGCGGCGGCGCGCGATCCTTCGACGAACATCGATCAAGTGCGAGCCAATGCCACGCAGATGATGCGCGAGCGCGCCGAGAGCGGCAAACCGTTCGTGTTCAGTGGGCATTATTCGAGCGTCATCGGGCCATACGATCCGATTATCGTTCCCTACGACGTGCAGCAGCCGGACTGGGAACTCGAGCTCGCCGCCGTCATAGGCAAGACTGCGCGCCGAGTGCCGAGCAGCCAGGCGCTCGACTACGTTGCCGGTTACACCATCGCCAACGACATCACCTCACGCGAACTCGTTGTACGCCCCGACGTGCCACAGATGGGCATGGACTGGATGGCCAGCAAGGGCACGCCGACCTTCCTGCCGATTGGTCCGTTCATCACGCCGGCGAAATTCGTCGGCGACCCCCAGGCTCTGCGGATCACTCTGAAGCTCAACGGACAGATAATGCAGGATGAATCCACTGCGGGCATGATCTTCTCCGTCGCGAGAATCATCGAATTCATCTCCGCGCACGTGCAGCTCATGCCGGGGGATCTGGTGCTCACCGGGTCCCCATCCGGCAATGGCACGCATTACAACCGCTTCATTCGCGATGGCGATCTTCTCGAAGGGGAAGTCACGGGGCTCGGCTGCCAGCGCAATCCCTGCGTTGCAGAGCCCCGCCCCGCCTGAATTGCGCACGCATGACAGAGGAATGAAATATGTCTGACCAGGCCTGCCCCAACGTTCTTAGAAGAGAATCTATCGATCTCTTGCAATTTGTTCCGCCATCGCAGCGCCCATCCGGTCATCGAGCGAATTCGGTATGTCGGGCGGCTTTATTGCAGTCGGCCCGATACACCGGATAAGGATCACAACAGCGGCCGGCAGCCGCGGTTTTTTGGGGGAAATACTTTGCGTATAGGAATCATCGGATTGGGTTTGGGCGGCGCTACGGCCGCCGCGGCGCTGACTCACAGGGGCTGCGACGTTACGGTTTTTGAACAGGCTTCGGAGATTCGGGAGGTCGGAGCGGGCGTGGTGATCTGGTCGAGCACCAGTCGTCTGCTGGCACGGATCGGCATGACCGATACGCTCGATCGCATCGGTGTGCGGGCGAAAGAGTTACCGGCCTTTGATGCCAAAGGCAGCCGAATTGGCGGGTCCCCGACCACTGGAGACGATGGCGCAGCCGCCTATTTTCTGCACCGGGCTGAATTGCTCCAGATTTTCTCGGATATGCTTCCGCCCGGCCACGTCCGCTTGGGAAAGCGCTGCGTTCAGGCCACGAATGAAAACGGGCGGGCGAAGCTCGTCTTCGCCGATGGCGCGACCGAAGAGTTCGACGTGGTGATCGGCGCGGACGGAATTCACTCCGTCGCGCAGCATGCGGTCGTTCCCCCTGCGCCGCCGATCTTCTCCAACCTCGCCGCCTATCGGGGTCTCGTTCCGAACGGGCCCGGCATCGCCATGGATGACGGGGCGGTATGGACCGATAGAAAGCGGTACCTCGTGGCCTACCCGGTTTCGAGCGGGCGCCTGGTCAATTTCGTCGGGGTCGTTCCTTCGCAGGGTCTTCCGGAGGGATCCTGGTCCATGCGCGGCAGCCTGAAAGAGCTCCGCGCCGAATTCGACGGATGGGATTCGCGCGTCGGTCGCATCCTTGACGCCGTGACAGAGACCTATCTGTGGAGCCTGTTTTACCGCAAGCCTCTGCCGCGGATCGTCGCGGGACGCATCGCGCTCTTGGGCGACGCGGCTCACCCCATGACGCCCCATGCCGGCATGGGCTTCGGTCAGGCCATCGAAGACGGCTTCGGGCTGGCTGTTCTGCTCGAGGGCTGCACGGCCGCACAAGTACCCGAACGCCTTCGGCTCTACGAGGCGCTGCGCCTGCCTCGCACGGCTGAAGTGCAGGACATCACGCGCCGGAATGCTCAGTTCTTTCACGAGACATTTCCGCTCGCGCCAGGCGAAGACCGACCCGGCGGAATCTATGCCTCGCGGGAGCTGTTCGGCCACGACGTGGAGGCCGCCGCCAGAACGATCCTTCAGAAGGCGGGCGATGCAAGGCGGCCGGTTCCTTGATGCTGGGACGCTCCCGCTCAATCCGCGGCTTGGTGCGTCCTCGGATAAAATATATATTAGGAGATATATTAGATATATTAAGAGATATATTAGAGTCATCGGCATGCACATCCATCTGCACGGCCGGCTCGTGCAGCACCGAGCATGTCCCGTGGCAACGAGGAAACATCCATTGACTGAAGAATCAGGCCGGCCACACGGCAATGTCTCTGCCTCGCTGGTCGAGCGGTTTCAACCGTTGTTGGCAGGGATTCGGGAGCGCGCAGCGGCCGTCGAAACCGCACGCCAGGTTCCCCAAGACATCATTCAACAGTTGATCGACATCGGCTTCATGCGCGCGATGGTCGCATCGAAGACGATTGGTTCACCTCCGGCTTGCGCGGCACGAGCAGCAAGTCGCTCGTGCTTGAACTTGAAAAGGCTTTCGTGCCGGAACATCGCTGGTTCGGTCCAGGGATCGAGCGTCCGCCCATGAACCCGCATTTGTATAAGAACTCGATGTTCAACTCAGCGTTCTATAGCGCGTCTATTCTTCCTATCCTCGTCGATACAATGTGCATACTCTTCTCTAGAACTGCCGAAGGCGCACCATGACCTCCGAATCCGATCGTTCGCCGCCCCTCACGTTGGGCGCCATGTACCGCATGCCGACGGTCTTCGGGCCG
>JAIBJL010000284.1 GCA_020029545.1 Gammaproteobacteria bacterium | reverse complement strand
GAATGGCTTGCCAAGCATCCGCGCTTCAACATGCATTTCACGCCGACTTCGGCGTCGTGGCTGAACATGGTCGAGCGATTCTTCCGCGACATCACCACCGAGCGCCTGCGTCGCGGCGTGTTCACCAGCGTGCCAGAATTGATCGATGCCATCGATAAGTACATCGCTCACCACAACACCAAACCCAACCCGTTCATCTGGACAAAAAGCGCTCGCGATATCCTGCAAAAAGTCATTCGCGCCAACGGCCGCTTAAGTTCCAAACAGAATGCAACACTACACTAGCGTCATGACCTCGATCCGGTGACGCTCGGCGTCGGGGCTGCTTTCCACCGTCGTGAGCCAGCTGAAACCCGAGATCGCGAGTTCGACGCCGAGCAGGCCTTGCATTGACGAGCCCAGCGCAAGCAGCACGATCAAGGTCGTCGCGACGGCACCGGCCCTGTAGGTCCAACTCACGACAGCGCTGTCAGGCGCTGCCAGCAGGGCCCAGGTCAGCATCGCGATGGCCAAGAAATAGGCCGCCGCGGCGAGCGGCGTCCAGACCTTGCTCAGGCACTGCCCCGCGAAGACGAGGAGCGTGCGAACGAGGTTGCAGCCGACGATGCCGGCACTGATGGTGAGCTCCGCCTCGTCGGCCACGCCCCTGATGCACTGGATGCGCCTGCCGACGAAGCGGCAGGCTTGCGACGCGATGACCCGCTTCTCGACGAAACCGCGCGCACGGCGAATCAGGCCGCCACCGATGCGGAGCAGAATGCCCATGCCCGCCATTGCGAAGTAGCCCGCGTCCTGCCCGTGGCGCCGCGCGACGGCGATCGACAGGGCCGCGAAGGCCGTCATCCAGCACATCGCGAAGGCTGACCACAGGGCCGCGCTCGATCCGAAGGGATCGACGCGCAGGAAGGGCGTCGCTAGCGTCACCGAGATCCTTGACGCCCGCGCGCACGCGTTCGGCACGCAGTTCGATGATATCTTCGATATCGATCGTGAGCGCGTTGCCCGATTCGCTGCGTGCTGGCAGCCAGCGCAGGTGAGCCGCCTCACCGAAGGATCCAGGTGTCGCGCCCTCCTCGATGATCTGCATGGCCAGCATGGCGACCGTGCCGCCATGGCTATGCGCGACGATCACTTGGCGGACACCATCGTGCATGCCGCGAGCGAGGTGCGGTACGAGTTCCCGAGCGGCCCGGTCCCGCGCTGCGAACGAATTGGCGCCCGACCACACGAAGGCCCGCACGTCGGCCTCAAAGCCGGCGGCGGCCAGTTCGGCCGTCAGCTGTTTTCTGAACGCATGTTCGGTCTGGAACCAGAATTGATCGCCCTGCTCGGGGGTGTACGTCAGATCCGGTCGGGCCCACCGCCGCAAGGACACCGCAACTCCCTCGGGCCAAGTGCCATGAACGAGGTGGACAACGAGGCGAGTGGGCGTGAGGGCAGATGTCGGATCCATGCACTCACACTGCCAACAGTACCCAGTCCAGTCAACACTCAATGCACGGCGGGCGTCGACGGTGGCTGGCTTCAACGACGCTGACTCTCAAGGAAACGCCGGGCCAAGGATAGGAAATCCAACGGCACGTCGGAGCGCATCTCTCCGCCTGGCGCAAGGGCCGACGGATCCTCGTCTGCCCCCCGCGCCGATCTCTTTGACGAGGAAATGTGGGTTGATTGAGCTGCTACAGGACTTTGAACTGAACGAGCACGATTTGGATCTGAAGCGTCGGCGACGAAACAGCACCTCGCGCCAGTTCTTGGCGTAGTCGAGAGTGCGCAAGACCGTCGGCCATGCCCCCATCGCCAGTGGATGGCGAGGACGAGGAGTTCGTCCATGGTGGGAACCCTACCCTGATCGCTAGCATGCACAGGACGGCACCACAGAGTCGAATTCGCGCATACGCATTCGCCACCCACTGGTGCGGATAGAATACGCCGCTCTCGATTGACCAACCACCGGCGACTATCAGGAGCGCAGACAATGTCCGATCATGGATTTCACGTACACGGACCGCACGATCATCACGTAGAACATGTCGCTCACCACGGCGGCGACAGTTTCACTTCGGGTCTGGCGGTCTTGACCGCCGTGCTGTCGACGGTCGGTGCCATCTTTGGCTACTTGGGCGGTCATTCGCAAAACGCGGCGTTGCTGTACAAGAACGAGGCGGCCATCCAAAAGACCGCGGCGTCGAACCAGTGGAACTACTACCAGGCGAAGAGCAACAAGCAGAACCTGGCGGAGTTGTCGGTGATCCTGACGAGCGGCGATGCGCAGGAGAAGTTCAAACAGGCGCTCGAGCGCTATCAGCGCGAGAAGGAAGAAATCAAGGGTGAGGCCGACAAGCTCGAAGCGGCCGCAAAGAAGGCAGACGAAGAAAGTGATCGCGAGATGCAAGTGCATCAACGCTGGGCGCTCGCCACGACCTTGCTCCAAATCGCCATCGCACTGTCGGCCATCACGCTGCTGACGCGCAAGCGCTGGATGCTCGCCGCGGTCTTCACGGCCACTGCCTTGGGTCTGGTCGCCGGTGTCCTGGGGTACCTGCACGTTTGAGTCCATGCACGCGACGGACAGATTTCGACGCGCGGTCTGCGGGGTCGCTTGCGCGCTGCTCTCGATGCTCGCCGCCGCCGGCGAACCTTGCCGAGTGGCGTTCGACATGGGTTCTTCCGGAATTCGGGCAGGGTCGTCCACCAGCAGCGTGACGACGCAGGCCGACATTGACTACCTTGGACCCTTGTGGGCCGAGCGAGGCTTGGCGGAAACCGTCGCGCCGACGATCGCGGCGCTGCGAGAACTGCCGGAGGCAGCGGGGTTCGACTTGGCTTGTGCCCGCGTTGGCGGTGGTTTCTCCGCTTGGCGCTTGGCCCTGCAGCAGCGGCCTCACGAACTGGTCGCGACCCTGGAGCGAATCGGCGCAGCAAGCGGCGTACCCGTGCTGGTCATCCCGCAGCGCGTGGAAGGCGGCTACGGCTATTTCGCCGCACGGCAACTACTCGGCGACAAACTCACGACCAACCATGTTCTCGACATCGGCGGCGGCAGCTTGCAGATCGCCGGCGAGCGCACGTCCTTCGTCGGCACGTTGGGTCAGAAGGCCTGGCATCGTGCGCTTTGCCGAGCCTTGCGCGACTCTGCGTCTGCAGACTGCGCCCTTCAGCCCATGACACGCAACGAACTCGCGGCCGCCCGTACGCTGTTGGCGGACCAGCTCGGTCACATCGACGCCGTGACGCCCGAACCTGTCACCCTGACGGCGATAAGCCGCCCTGTTACGCGCGGCGTACGACCGGCGGTGGAACGTCTGACTGGCACCGAAGGTCGCCGGAACCGACTTCACCGCAAGGATCTCGACGCCGCCATCGAGCGAATAAGGAGCTTGACCCTGGAAGCGACTGTGGAACTCGTCGGCAGCCCCAAGCCTTATGCCACTTACCTTCTCTCGGACATGCTGCTGGTCGAGGGACTGATGCGGATGACCGGCGCGAAAGTTCTGCAGGTGGCCGAAATCGACGTGACCAATCTGCCGGGGTTGCTGGCCGACGATCGGGCTTTCGCCTGGAGCCAGCACTACTCCTGTTATCTGGAACGTCTTCGTGCGCTGGGTCTGGAGGCCTATGCCAGCGATCCGGCAACTTGTGAATAGTGGGGCTTCACAGCCCTTACTTGGCCCCATACTCGGTCGCCCGGATTGAGGAGGCAGTCATCCAAGTTCGGCGACTTGGGTTCCCGGGCATCGAAACCATCACATCGGCTTTTTTGCGCTCGAGTGTGGCGACCCCGTAATTGCACCGACCGGATTCCTTGGCGAATCCTCCTTTTCCCGCGGTGCGCAGTTGTCAGGGGTCATTTCGAAAGACTTAGTCAGCGCAACCGACTCTTGAATATCCGCAGCGGCACCCCACACCGCTGCATGCCCGCCACAAGCCACGCCACCACCCAGGTCCCAACAGACGCGACCACCAACCCGTCAACCGGCCGTCCCGCTCCAATGCCAACGAGTGTGGGCCAAGCATCCTCTGAACCCTTCAGCCAGTGCTGACCGAAGACCATCAAATCGGTCGTAAGCAGGCTGGTAAACGTCCCGGAAAAGCACACTGACCGGCTTGCAGTCCGATACGTGCCGGCAGCCAAGTACACCACCGGAAAGACTGGCACGGCGTAGATCCCATGAATGTCAGGCGCCAAGCCGAGCAGAGGGCGAATTTCCGCGTAGGCGGAGGCGATCGTCAGCATCGTGGCTACGAGCCAAACGCCGAGATTCGCGAGCACATCCTGACGACGGCGCCGCGCAGCAACCACGGCCAGACACGCGGGCAAGGCGACGGCAAACCAGAAATAAGGCTGGCTGGTCCACGCCAACAGGACGTCCAACCGCATGGCGATTCCTTCGTTGCGGGCGGTTGTCAGGCTATCATCTGCGCGGCTGACCCGCACGCCGGGTTGGAAGCTTGTCCTTTGTCAACGAGGAGCGCCTTGAAACCGTCTCGACTTCCGCGACAGTCCGGCTTTACCCTCGCCGAGATCGCCATTGTGCTGATCATCATGGCGCTGCTGTCCGGCGTCGCGTTCAATGCGCTGACGGCGCTGACACTGCAGTCGCGCAGCACCGCGACGCGGGACAAGGCAAAGGCGCTCAAGGTTGCGCTCAAAGCCTTCATTGGCCGAAGTGGCAGGCTGCCGTGTCCGGCTGTCGGCACGCTCGCGAGCACGGATGCGAACTTCGGCCTTGAGGCATCGCCGACGACCGGCGGAACCGGCGCCGGCGCCTGCCCGGGGACGGTGGCGATCGGCGACTGCGGGAATCAGCTGTCCTGCCTCCAGCAAGGATCGTTTCGCGGGATCGTGCCGTGGCGCACCTTGGGGATGTCGCAGGACGCGGCAATGGACCCCTGGAATCACTTCTATACCTACCAAGTGAGTGTCTCGGGCATTGTCAATCCCCTTGAACCGGGACAAGTCGTGGGGGTTGCCCGGACTCAGGCGATGGTGGGCAACATCCCCGTGTATAACGCGCCGGCGGCGGCCGGTGGCGTCCAGCAGAACGTGGGCACCGAGGCGGTTGTGGTGCTGCTGTCGCACGGCGCGGATGGTCTCGGCGCGTATATCCCCGGCGGCCAGATGACGGCGCCGACGGGCGCAACGCAACTGGAGAATGCCAACCTGACCCGGCCGATGGTGGACGCCGATGCGTCTAGTGACGCGACGAATCCGTACGATGACTTCTTCACTTTTTACAGTGTTGCGGAGATGCTCGACGGGATCAGCTTTCCGACGCCTGGTCTGGAAACGGTGACTGGCCGCACCCGATACCTTGCAGAGATGGTCGCACTGCATGCAATCCAATTCGGGGCTTGCCCGCCCGCAACGCCCGGCTATTGCACCTATACGACGCCTACGAACCTCGTATCCGCCGCGGTTCCGTTGCCATTGCAATACGACGCCACGGGCACGCTCATCGGTTACAGCTCTGGCGCAATCGCCACGCCCACGAACATTGTCTTTACCTTCCACAACGGAGCGGGAAACGTGCCAGTAACATTGTCGGCGGACGAATTCTGGAGCATCGGCGCGCGTATCGGGGCATTTCATTGAGATGCTTCCAATCAATCAGCATTGAGTGACCCGAACAAGCCCAGGATCCGCGCCCCGGTGGGCATGGTTGCGTTTGCGCCATGCGATTGCCGGACGGATGCGGCAGCGTGACCCTGCGCGACGGCCCTTGGGCATCGAACCGGTCACGTCATCCGCTACCCATCCGCTGACTCGCCAGGTCAACGCAAATTGGGCTACCCAATCGCCTCGCGAACGACGTAGTGACCCTAGCGATCGAGCTTGATCTGCATCAACACAGCGAAGTAGATTTTGGTCGTATCGTCTCCGCATCAATCACGCTGTCATCGCGACACACGTGTGACAACGATGCTGAGAAAGTCCGAGCAAACCGTCGAAGCGCTCCGACGCGCCTTGGCAGGTGACGCGGCGGGATCGAGTCTGAACCGCAAGGCTGCGCGATACCGCTGCAAGGAGAAATGGGCATGACGGTCTACGAACAGTTCGGCCTCCTGCGGCGCGCCAATCTGGAGGCAACGCAGCGAATTGGGGCCCTGACGTTGGAGGCTGGCGCGACGGTACGGCGTCTGGAGTTGGCGGCGGCTCAGGAACGCCAACGGAACAGTGGCGAGCCGCTGCGGGCGTTTCCGGCGACGACCGCGGAAGCGCGAGATGTCGTGGACCCGTTCGTCTGTCGGGAGATCATGAAACAGGCACTGGAGGCGGTTCGGATCTGGATCGAGGCGGCGGACAGGGCCCGGGTCGACCTTTCTCCGATCGCGGGGATCCGACTGCCTGCCACCGGGCAAAGTCTGATCGAAGCGTGGCTGTCCGCTGCGAAGGCCGGCCAAGAGCTTTCGGCGGTCACGGAGCGCCACCACCGCAAGATCGTTGAAAGCCAGACAACGAAGGCGGCATGAGCCAGGGTTTCCGGCGCACGTCAATCGCTTTGAAATCGATAGATGTGTTTGCTGGAGGAGAGGGGCAACGCCATCCCGAGGGAGTCAGGTCGTCCGCGTTGCGAACGGCGACTGTCAGTTCGGATCCCGGATCCGGTGCTCCGCAAACCCGCCATCAGACCGGTTCGCGGACGAGCTAC
>JAIBJL010000283.1 GCA_020029545.1 Gammaproteobacteria bacterium | reverse complement strand
GGCATGAAGCCGCCGCAATTCCTCAATGTCGGCGACGTCGTCACGCTCGGCATCGAAGGTCTCGGCGAGCAGCGCCAGGAAATCATCGCGGCCTGAGGTCGGGGCTGCGGTCGCTTGCACTGTCGTCATGCCCGGCCTTGTGCCGGGCATCCACGTCTTGACTCTCTTGCCGCAAGCAAGACGTGGATGGCCGGGACAAGCCCGGCCATGACGGAGGTAACAATCAAGGAAACAACAAAAATGAAACTCACCTTCTCCCCCGCCTCGCCGTTCGCCCGAAAGGTCCGCATCGCCGCGATCGAGACCGGCCTGATCGACAGAATAGAATTCACCTCCGCGACCGTCGCGCCGGGTCAGCCCAACGAGGAATATTCGAAGATCACGCCGCTGAAGAAGCTGCCGGTGCTGATCCTCGACAATGGCGACGTCATCCTCGATTCCTACGTCATCGTCGAATATCTCGATGAGCTTGCCGGCGGCGGCAAGCTGATCCCCGCCTCCGGTCCCGAGCGATGGAAGGTCAAGAGCGACCATTCGCTGCTGCAGGGCATGCTCGATGCCATGCTGCTGTGCCGCTACGAGGGCATGGTGCGGCCGGAACCGCTGCGGTGGAAGGCGTGGTCCGACGATCACTGGAACCGCGCCTGGACCGGCATGGCGCGGTTCGAGAGCAAGCCCGAAATATTGTCCGGGCCGTTCAACATTACGCAGATCGGCCTTGTTTGCGTGCTCGGCTATGCCGATTTCCGCTTTGCCGATTGCGGCTGGCGCAAGGCCTTTCCGAAGCTCGACGCCTTCCACCAGAAGATGCTGGAACGGCCGTCGGTGAAGATCTCGGTGCCACCGCCGGCGTAACCACAACAACGGAGACGGCAGCATGCGCGAGGTTGGCAAAAAATTGCGGCGCCTCGGCTTCGCTGCCGTTTTCATGCTCGGCGCATCCGCCGCATACAGTCGAGCGTCCGCTCAAGCCCCTTGAGAGACATCTCGCTGCCATCCACCGGCACGAGCACTCGCGCGTAGAACTCGTCGGTCGAGGCCGATGGCCGTCTCGAGTCGTCGGGCTGGTGCCGGACCAGCAGAACGGGTGCCAGCGCCGCGCGCAGAACACTTTCGGCGTTGCTGCCCATCAACAGCTGGCCCAGTCCACGCCGGCCGTGAGTCCCCATGACGATCAGGTCCGCCGACCAGGCATCCGCCTGTCGAACGATCTCCTGAGCCACGGAAATGCCGATGATTTCGCTCAACTGACGCTCGTGCTCGACACCTTCCTGACGAAGTGCGTCGCCTGCGTGGGCCAATACTGCTTCACCGGCGGTGCGCTGCGCGGTCGTCACCTTGCTGTAATAGGCAGATGGAGCGTAGCTCGCGTCCTCGATGGATTCCTGCACCACGTGCAGGACCTTGAGAACAGCGCCGGTGACTTTCTTCAGCCGCGCCGCTTCCGTCAGGGCGCGCTTCGATGCATCGCCGTCATCGACGGCCAGCAGGATTCGCTTGTACATGTTCGCTGCTCGTTTGACGTCGTAGATGGGACGATCCTACCCACGCAGGCCCTCGGCCTGCACCGGGAAAACCACGCAACGCTCAGGTAATGCCACGCATCAATCAAAAGTGGAGGCACAGCCGAAACACATGAGCGTGCGTTAAAGGTCACTCGGGCATCGCCTGCGACTTTTCCTTCTCGGTCGATACCTCCGTCATGGTTGCTTCCGTCAGAAGCAGGATGCTTGCGACCGACACCGCGTTCTCGAGCGCGATGCGAACCACTTTGGTCGGATCGATGATGCCCGCCTCGAACAGGTCGACGTAGCGATTGCACGCCGCGTCGAAACCGACATTCGAGGTCGCTTCGAGCATCTTGCTGACGACGACACCTCCGTCCACCGCCGAGTTGGCCGCTATCTGGCGAGCCGGTGCTTCCAGCGCGCGACGCAGGATCTGCACGCCGGTTCGTTCATCGCCGTCGCACTGCGCCTCAACGCGGGCAACCGCATCGACACACCGCAACAGCGCGAGACCACCGCCCGCCACGATGCCTTCCTCCACGGCAGCCTTAGTAGACGCAATCGCATCGTCGAGTGCGTCCTTCTTTGCCTTCATCTCCGATTCCGCCGGGGCTCCGACG
Source organism: Gammaproteobacteria bacterium (assembly GCA_020029545.1). Taxonomy (GTDB): domain Bacteria; phylum Pseudomonadota; class Gammaproteobacteria; order Steroidobacterales; family Steroidobacteraceae; genus Steroidobacter. Next base: position 4,526 of record JAIBJL010000283.1, on the reverse strand, counting down.
CGAATGACAGCGACGCCGCCGGACAGCTTGGCGAGTCGCTCCTGCAATTTCTCCTTGTCGTAGTCGCTGGTGGCCTTCTCCAGTTCATGACGAATCTGACCCGTGCGCGCTTTGATCGCCTGGGGTTGTCCGCCACCACCGATGAGGGTCGTCGTATCCTTGTCCACGACGATGCGCTTGGCGTGGCCCAGCTGTTCGAGCTTGGTATCTTCCAGCTTGAGGCCCAGCTCCTCGGAAATGACCTGGCCCCCAGTCAATGCCGCGATGTCCTGTAGCATGGCCTTGCGGCGGTCACCGAATCCCGGGGCCTTTACCGCTGCACTCTTGAGCACGCCGCGCACCTGGTTGACTATCAGCGTCGCCAGCGCTTCGCCTTCGACGTCCTCGGCGATGAACAGCACAGGCCGCCCAGCCTTGGCGATCTGTTCGAGCAGTCCGATCAGATCTTTCATGATATTGATCTTGCGGTCCGTCATGAGCACGAAGGCTTCTTCGAGCACGGCTTCCATGTTTTCGGTATCGGTAACGAAATACGGTGACATGTAGCCGCGGTCGAACTGCATGCCTTCCACTACGTCGAGCGTCGTCTCGGTGGTCTTCGATTCCTCCACCGTGATAACGCCTTCATCGCCGACTTTCTCCATGGCTTCGGCGACCAGTTCACCGATGCTGGCCTCGTTGTGTGCGGAGATAGTCGCGATCTGAGCCTTTTCCTTGCGGCCGGCGATCTTCCTGGACTGCGCCTTGAGCGCGTCGACGGTCGCAGACAGAGCCCGGTCGAGTCCCCGCTTGATATCGATGGCACTCGCTCCGGCGGTCACGTTGCGTACTCCGTCCGCAAAAATCGCGTGCGCCAGCACGGTTGAAGTACTGGTGCCGTCACCCACTGCGTCGCCGGTTTTTTCGGCCGCCTGGCGCAGCATCTGCGCTCCTAGATTCTCCTCCGCGTCTTCCAGCACGATCTCCTTGGCGATCGTGACGCCATCGTTGCAGACGATTGGGGCACCCCAGGATTTCTGGATGAGGACGGACTTCGACTTCGGTCCCAGCGTGATGCGTACCGCGTCCGCCAGTTGCGCCGCGCCACGCAGCACTTTTTCGCGTGCCGCGGATTGAAATGAGAGTTTTTTGTGAGTCATGGTCCAGTCCTTTTGAAGCTGCCTCCAGCCATTCTGCGACGATCTCCCGAAAAAGCGTTTACGGGAAAGGCGTGACCGCTACCGTGGAAATCGCATCCCACTCTTGCAGATCCTGAGTACTGCCTGCCATGTGTGCGACGCAGACGCTGCGTGTGAATCTTAAGAACACTGCTGAAGGTCCTGATCTTCTACAGCACCGCGACGAGAAGCTCGAACAACTCATCGATGGACGTGCGGTCATTCGCCAGGTCGTACCGCGGTCGAGCACGTAGTGCTTATGGGGATGTCCCAGTGTTCGCAAAAAGATGCTGAACATACTTTGCACCAACACCGGCGCTTCAGCGCAAACAACGAGGATTGACCATGACGCGGCCGCAGCGGATTGCCGTTCTGACCAGCGGTGGCGATGCACCAGGAATGAACGCGGCTGTACGCGCTGTCGTTCGCGCAGGCATTGCAGGCGGCCACCAAATGCTGGGCGTCAAGCACGGCTATTCCGGCCTGATCAGCGGCAACCTGACCGTTCTCAGCGCGCGCGATGTCGGTGGCATCGTGCATCTGGGCGGCACCCTGCTAGGCACCAGCCGCTGCGAATCGATGAAGGCGCCCGAGGGGCAGGAATCGGCGCTGCGTCATCTGCGAGATCAGGAAATCTCGGCCCTCGTCGTTATCGGCGGCAACGGTTCGCAAGCGGGCGCTCTGGCTTTGGCTTCCGCCGGCGTGCGCGTCATCGGCATCGCCTCCACCATAGATAACGATCTGTACGGCGCGGACGTTTCGCTCGGGACAACGACGGCCCTGGACATCGCACTCGAATCGATCGATCGGCTTAGAGTGACCGCAGCCGCGCATGAACGCGCGTTTTTGGTGGAAGTCATGGGAAGGCATTGTGGCTATCTTGCTGCCGCTGCGGCAATTGCCGGTGGTGCGGAAGCAGTCGTCGTACCCGAGGTGGCTACGGAACCCCAGGAGATCGAGAGTCAGCTTCATGCCGCTCGCCTGCGAGGCAAGAGCCACGCCATTGTCGTCGTCGCCGAGGGCGCGTATCACAACGCGGATATATTGCTAGGCTACTTCCAAGAGCACTCCCAACGAATCGGCTATGAGATGCGAGCTTCGAGACTCGGTCATATCCAGCGCGGCGGTGCTCCGGGAGCATTCGACCGCATGCTTGGCTCGCGATTGGGCGTCGCTGCCATCGAGAAATTGGAGGCCGGCGCGCAAGGCCTATTGCTGGGCTGGTGCGACGGCACGGTCAAGTCGACGGCCCTCGCGGAAGCCGCAGGCAGATGCCGGCCGCTGGACCTGAAAATGCTCGAACTGGCTCGCACCCTGGCCTTGTGACGAACCCCCGGCCCGCCGGTAAACGCCGCGATGTTGGAGCATCGAGATGCCAACCGAAAACGCCCTCTCCGGCAGCGTGCTGACCCCTGGACCGCGGCGACACTCCAACGGGCCACAGCGGCTTGCATCCATCTTCCGCCCCGCGCGCCAGCTCCGTCGTATTTTCCGGGAGCTGACGTTCGAGGCTGTCGAGGCCATCAGCAAACCGGCGATCGGCATGGAGGATATCCACGACGCTCGCCGGTGCATCAAGCGCGCTCGCGCAACTCTCCGCCTGATGCGCAGCGTCATCGGCGAAGTAAACTTCACCCGGGAAGACAACACGCTGAAGGCAGCGGCAGACTCGCTCGATGCACTACGCGACAGCGAAGTAGCTCTGCAGACAATCGATGACCTCATCGAGCGCTGCAAGAGCGGCCGCACGAGAGCCCGTCTGCAATCTTGCCGCCTGCAATTACAGCAAGCTCATCGTGAATCCCAAGCTTCGCAAGGGACAAGTGTTTCACAAGCAGTTGCGCTGCTGGAAACCGCGGCAACGCAGTCCCGTGATTGGACTATCTCCGACGCCTGGTATTCGATCACCGAGGCCGTCGAACATGCATACAGGCGAGCACGGCGTGCTTACCGGCAGGCTGGCGATTCGCCCGACCAGAGCACCCTGCACGCACTGCGCAAACGGACCCAATACTTGCGCAACGCACTCGAAGCAGTCGTCATCCAGCCGTCGCGTTCCATGGAACGGTTGGTGCGCAGATTATCCCGGCTCGCCGATCTGCTCGGTGAGGATCACGATCTGGCGATGTTGCAGACCACGCTGAAGACGCACAGGCGCGGCCGTTTGCCGGCGGAGTTGCGGACGGTGCAGTCCATGATCGAGCATCGCCGAGCGCGCCTGCAGGCACGTGCATTTAGACGCGCGGCGCGGCTGTACCGAAGCAAGCCATCGCGCTTCGCTACAGAGTTCGAGAACCACTGGCGCCATTGGGAAGGCCACCTGCGAAACTGAACTACGCGCGGGGCCTATCGCTGCCTGCCGCGCTGCAGTCGGGAATCCGGCTACGTACGACCGCTGATCTGCTACGCGATTGCTCTGGTTAAGCATATGCGGCGCAGACCTCAAAAAAGGTGTTCGCTCGAAATTCACCACCGGAGACACGATCATGAAAACGGATGCGCAATTGCTTGCCGATGTCGAGGCAGAGCTCGCATGGGAACCCAGCGTCGATCACCGCAGCTATGCACACTTCCATTGCCGATCCAGCAGAACCGCTGATCGCGATTGCGCGCAGCACGGTGAGGGATCTTCACCCGGGGGCACCCGGATGGTCGAATTACGCTTGACAGCACGCTGGACCGCGACCTGGGTCTCGACAGCCTGGCGCGTGTCGAATTCTTCGCACGCATACAACACGAACTGAATGCCCGTCTGCCTGATTCGGTCTTCGAGACGGCAGAGACGCTGCGCGATATCGCTGTTGCAATGCGGTCGGATGCGACGATCTCCGCGGTACGCCAGATGCGCGACGAACCGGAGCCGTCGTACTCGCTTGCCGCCGCACCGCCAGCGAATATCCAAACACTGGACCAGGTGCTCTCATGGCATGTCCGCCAGCACGCCGAGTTCCCGTCGATAACGATCTGCGGCGAGGGAGACGACGAGATCGTGACGTATGGCATGCTCTGGCGAGAGGCGCGAGCTATCGCCGCCGGACTGCAGCAGCACGGCTTGCAGCTGGGCGAGGCAGTTGCACTCATGCTGCCCACGTCGCGCAATTACTTTTGCACTTTCTTTGGCGTCCTGCTCGCGGGCGGAGTACCGGTGCCTCTTTATCCGCCCGCTCGTCGCAGCCAAGTCGTCGATCATGTCCGTCGACACGCCGGCATCCTGGCGAACTCACAGGTCGCGATTCTCATCACGACCCCGCAGATGCGGCCCCTCGCCGGTCTACGGCCTCGCTGTATGTTCTGTCGGGGTCGCCATTCCACCGCTGCACCGCAAGCCCCTGATCGATGCCATCGATCGTGAGTCCTACGTTCGCAACG
>JAIBJL010000282.1 GCA_020029545.1 Gammaproteobacteria bacterium | reverse complement strand
CATGGATCAACGAGCAGATGACGAGCGAGAGAACGATGGTGATGGGATATAGCAGGCTCTGTAGCAATACGAGCCTGGCTGGCGCAAGCGTGCCGACTCTGATGCGATCGGCCGATCGTGGTGCGCGCAGCGTGGATCGCGCACTGTGATGCAGCAATATCTTCCCTGCTTCGACTTCGTTCAACATAACTGCGTCAAGTAATCAGCGATCCAGGTGCGAAGGGTACAGGCTGATGCGAAACTGAAGTGAGAACGCAATCACTTTCAGTAGAAGGATTTCGCGCTGCAGTTGTCGCAAAAAACGGACTGCGAGCGTGTTTGCGGTGTTTGATAGCCAAGTGAGTCGTTGGTGAATTGTTGAACGGCTGCCGGGCACCGATCAACTGTCGCGAATCGCCTGCAGCGTCGGTCGTCAGCGACAACGTCGGACGAGTCAGTGAACCGTCATGAGTGCGCGAGCGATGATTTATTCGGTCGGTGCGAGTGGATGCCAAGTGGGTGGCTATGTCGAGAGGGGTCGCGAAGCGCGGTTTGATCAGCGGCGAGATTCATTTGAATGCTCGTGTGAATGCTCGTGCAGCTTGCTTGACATCTGCCGAGTGCTCTCGCATCAGCGAAGGTTGCTGCGCATACATGCCAGCGCAGAGCGAGCCGGCACGTCGACGGACGAGGACGACGGACGATTTGGCCTTGCTCTGGTTCGCGTCATGGCATGCCCCATGCCGCGATCGGTACGCAGGACAGCTCGCGGCGCGCCGGTTATCTTGTTGGTAGACGAACGGGCTCGAATCGGCAGCTTCCGCGTTGCGCCTGTCCTCTTTAATCTTCCGCGGGTAGGGCGTCGCGCTGCGGTATTCCTTTACCTTGCCACCATGCTCCGCTAAGCTCTATCGACCTCTTTTCCTTTGGATTCCACAGGTTACGAATGCGCCTTACAATTTTTGGATCGGGATACGTGGGGCTGGTCACTGGCGCCTGCTTCGCTGAGGCAGGCAACAATGTGCTATGCGTTGATATCGATCAGCGCAAAGTAGACATGCTGAATGCAGGCAAGTCGCCAATTTTCGAGCCCGGTCTCGAGGACTTGCTGAGAAAGAATCTTGCCGCCAAGCGAATCAGTTTCACGACCGATGCTGCGCAGGGCGTAAAGCATGGCCTGTTCCAGTTCATCGCTGTCGGTACGCCACCGGATGAAGACGGTTCGGCGGATCTGAAATACGTGCTCGCCGTTGCCGAATCCATCGGCAAGGAAATGCAGGAGTACCGCATCGTTGTCACCAAATCCACCGTGCCGGTCGGAACGGCTGATAAGGTGCGCGCAAAGATCGATGCGACGCTGGCGACGCGCGGTACGCGTTTCGAGTTCGATGTCGTATCCAATCCGGAATTCCTGAAGGAAGGTGCAGCGATTGGCGACTTCATGAAGCCGGATCGCATCGTCGTTGGCACCGACAATCCGCGCACCGGCGAGTTGCTCAAGGCGCTATATGATCCATTCACACGTAATCACGGTCGCATGATCGTGATGGACGTTCGTTCCTCCGAGCTGACGAAGTATGCGGCGAACGCGATGCTGGCAACGAAAATCAGTTTCATGAATGAGCTGGCGAATCTTGCCGAACGGGTCGGTGCGGATATCGAGAACGTTCGTCTCGGCATCGGCTCTGATCCGCGCATCGGCTATCACTTCATCTATCCCGGCTGCGGCTATGGAGGCTCGTGTTTCCCGAAGGATGTTCAGGCGCTGGCGCGCAGCGCGAATGACTATGCTTTCAATGCCGAAGTGCTCAAGGCGGTCGAGAGTGTCAACAATCGCCAGAAACAGGTACTGTTCGAGAAGATCAAGCGCCACTTCAATGGCTCACTGAGCGGCAAGACGATTGCGTTGTGGGGGCTGGCATTCAAACCCAATACCGACGATATGCGCGAGGCGCCCAGTCGGGAACTGATGGAGAGGTTGTGGGACGCCGGTGCCAAGGTGCGGGCTTACGATCCGGTCGCAACGGACGAGACCAGCCGTATTTATGGCGAGCGTGCCGATTTTACGCTGGTCGATCATGCGCTTGAGGCGCTCAATGGTGCGGATGCGTTGGCGATCGTGACGGAGTGGCAGGAGTTTCGCAGTCCTGACTTCGAACACATCAAGGCGGTGTTGCGTGAGCCGGTTATATTCGACGGGCGCAATCTGTACGATCCTGCATTCGTGAAGCAGTTCGGGCTGACGTATTATGGAATCGGGCGCGGAGCGAGTGTTGTGAGCACCTCCATGGAACGAAAACGCCGCGCCAGCGATCGCTAACTGTTGTTAATCGCTAACTGTCGTTAAGGGACTATCTACATCGATGACGCTAATTCCCGTGATTCTTTCTGGCGGTTCGGGCACCCGGCTGTGGCCGCTGTCCCGCGAAATGTTTCCCAAGCAGCTGTTGCCGCTGGTCAGCCGGGGAACGATGTTACAGGAGACCCTGGCGCGCCTGGAGGGCGTGGAGGATCTGGCGCCGCCGATCGTGGTGAGCAATGAGAACCACCGATTCCTGGTCGCTGAACAGCTCCGTGCAAGTGAAATCTCGCCGCAGGCGATCATTCTGGAGCCTGCGGGTCGCAATACCGCCCCTGCAGTCACCGTCGCTGCCATGGCGGCGATCTCGGCGATCCCCGCCGGGGAGCGCGACGGTGATCGCCTGCTGCTGGTGCTGCCGGCCGATCATGTGATCCGCGATGCCAAGGCGTTTCAGCGCGCCATCGCCGTTGGGCGAGTCGCCGCGATGGACGGCAAGCTGGTTACCTTCGGCGTTGTGCCCACCAAGCCTGAAACCGGCTACGGGTACATTCGCCGCGCGGCAGGCGCGGGGCCCGCATTTCCCATCAGCCAGTTTGTCGAAAAACCGGACCTCGCGACCGCTCGAAAATACGTCGATTCCGGGGAGTATTTCTGGAACAGCGGCATGTTTCTGTTCAAGGCATCGAGTGTGCTGGGCGAACTGCGAGACTTTGCCCCGGCAATCTACGAAGCGTGTACGCAAGCGTTCACCGCAGCGAAACGCGATCTGGATTTCACCCGGTTGTCGGAGAAGGAGTTCATCGCCTGCCCTAGCGATTCGTTCGACTACGCGGTGATGGAGAAGACCCGTAATGCGATCGTGGTGCCGCTGGATGCCGGCTGGAGCGATGTCGGCTCATGGTCCGCCCTCTATGAGGCAATTCCCGCCGACGCGAACGGCAATGTGGCGCTGGGCGATGTGCTCACCGAAGACACGACCGGCTGCTATCTGCAGTCGACCAGCCGGCTGGTCGCGGCGGTAGGTCTCAAGGATCACGTGGTTGTCGAAACCAAGGACGCCGTGCTGGTTGCGCCGAAAGATCATGTTCAGGATGTCAAGAAACTGGTTGCGAAGCTTAACAAGCAGAAGCGCTACGAGACTTCATTGCATCGCGAAGTGTTCCGGCCCTGGGGCAGCTACGACAGCATCGATTCAGGCGATCGATTCCAGGTCAAGCGTCTGACCGTCAAGCCGGGTGCCTGTCTGTCTCTGCAGTTGCATCACCATCGTGCGGAACACTGGATCGTGGTGGCGGGTACGGCCCGCATTACGTGCGGTGAAAAAGTCTTCCTGCTGGAAGAAAACCAGTCGACCTATATTCCGCTGGGCATGCAGCATCGCATCGAAAACCCAGGGAAGATTCCGCTGCATATTATCGAGGTGCAGTCGGGTACCTATCTGGGCGAAGACGATATCGTGCGCTTCGAGGATCGTTACGGTCGAGAAGGCAAGACCAATTGAGGATGCGGTCCGTGGATCGGGATTCTGAATTCGTGAGCCCTGGCGTGACGCGCCGAGAGGATTGCGTCGCGGTACCGGAGCCGCGGTACCAGAGCAATATCCTGGGCTCAAGCAGCGGAGTCCCGTCTTGCATCTGCCGTTCTAGTGAACGATCGCGCGCACGGCAAACGGATCGCCCCGGTTGTTGACAGCCTCGGCGCCCGGCTTGCCCCGAATCTCCAATCCCAATCCCCCAGAACGCACATGTCCGCAATTATCGGTTTCAAGGCCTACGACTATCGCGGCCGGATTCCCGGCGAGCTCAATCCCGATGTCGCCTATCGCATCGGGCGCGGCTATGCGGCGTTCCTGAAGCCGCGCAAGGTCGTGGTCGGGCGCGACATTCGCCTATCCAGCGATGAGCTCTGTGAGGCGCTCACGCGCGGCCTGCTGGACGCGGGTGTCGATGTCTTCGACATCGGTGTGTGCGGTACGGAAGGCGTTTACTTTGCCACTTTCAGCGAAGCCATGGACGGCGGGATCATGGTGACCGCAAGCCACAATCCGCCGGACTACAACGGCATGAAATTCGTTCGCGAACAGTCGCGCCCGATCAGCGGTGACAACGGGCTCAAAGAAATCCAGAAGCTTGCGGAGGCGGGTGGCTTTCACGCTGCGGTGACCCGGGGACACCGTTTCGAACTGGATGTACGACGGAAGTACATCGAACACCTGCTGTCATATCTCGATCGCAGTCAGTTAAAGCCGTTGCGGATCGTCGTCAATGCCGGCAATGGCGGGGCCGGTGCAGTCGTGGACCAGCTTGAGCCACACCTGCCGTTCGAGTTCATTCGCCTGCATCATCAGCCCGACGGCACCTTTCCCAATGGCGTCCCGAATCCCATGCTGGAAGAGAACCGGGCGTCGACCATCGCTGCGATTCGTGAGCACGGTGCGGACTTCGGCGTGGCGTGGGACGGCGATTTCGATCGCTGTTTCCTGTTCGATGAGCAGGGCGCGTTCATCGAGGGATACTACATCGTCGGGCTGCTGGCCTCGGTGTTCCTGAAACGCGAGCCCGGTGCCCGAATCGTCCACGATCCGCGCTTGACCTGGGCGACCCAGGACATGATCGCCGCCCACGGGGGAACGCCTGTCATGTCCCGTTCGGGACATGCCTTCATGAAGGATGTGATGCGCGACAATGACGCGGCTTATGGTGGCGAAATGAGCGCCCACCATTATTTCCGCCGCTTCGGCTACTGCGACAGCGGCCAGATTCCCTGGTTGTTGATTGCGCAGATCCTGTGCGAGACAGGGAAACCCCTATCGTCGCTGGTGGCGGAGCGTATCCGGCGGTTCCCGGCGAGCGGAGAAATCAATCGACGCGTGGTCGATGCGCCGGCGACCATTGCCAGAGCCCGCGAATTGTATGAACCCAGGGCGCGAGCCATCGACTTCACCGACGGCTTATCGATCGAATTCGATACTTGGCGCTTCAATCTGCGCTCGTCGAATACCGAGCCGTTGATCCGGCTGAATGTGGAAAGCCGCGGTGATGTGCAGCTGATGCAGCAGAAGACCGAAGAACTGCTGACACTGATCGGCGGCGAGATCGCACACTGACCCCCCGTCCGGAGATTGGCGGTGCCGGAGCGCTCGATGGCGGTGCCCTGGCGCTGATTGCCCCTCGTGACGTTGATTTGGGAATGACAGCATTGCCTCCCCGCTTTGGGGTGTGAAAAAAACTTACCCCGTGAGCAATATGCAGCAGTTGCCTGCTTGCCGTCGTCGACACATTGCGACACGATTCAAGCTCTCTTGAGGCAAATGCCCCGTCCCGCCTTTGGGTAAGGACGCGGGTGCTTGGGTAGGAAATGCGCGAATTGACAGATGCGCGCAGAACGATCTAGGCAGCAGGGAGTTTTCGTTGGCATTCGAAAGGGCCGCTACAGGAGGTAGTGAAGTGGGTCGGTGCAGGAGGCGATCTGGCGCGCGGAGGGAAGCCGTGCTGGATTCGGTGGTGGGGGATGGGAAGGGGAGTCGATCCGTGGCGTTTCGATCCAGTCAGTTCGTGCGCGTCCGGCCATGGCTTGCAATCATTCGCCCCGCGATAAGACGGGGCGATTGCTGTACCGTGCGAGCAGGGCAGGCGCAATGTGTCGACCGGGATCTGCACCGGTACGGGGAAGGGGAGTGAGTATGCCCGAGCGCTACATTCTCCTCGTCGAAGACAATCCCGATGACGAAGAGCTGACGCTGCTGAGCCTGCGCAAGAACAATCTGTGCCACGATATCGTTGTGGTACGCGACGGCGTCGAAGCAATCGAATTCCTCTCAGGTAGCGGTCAATACACGGGACGCGACGTGTCGCGTCTGCCTACCATCGTACTGCTCGACCTGAAGTTGCCGAAGCTGGATGGGTTGGGCGTACTGAAGCGTCTGCGTGCCGAGGAACGCACCCGTACGTTGCCGGTCGTTGTCTTGACATCGTCGAGCCAGGATGCCGATGTGATTGCCAGCTACAACCTCGGCGCCAACAGCTACGTACGTAAACCTGTGGAGTTCGGCGCATTTGTCGAGGCGGTCAGCAGCCTGGGGTTGTACTGGATCGTCCTGAATCGGCCACCACCCCAGCATGCGGCATGAGCCCATCGGTGTATTGGGTTTGACCCTCCTCACTGTCGTCCATACACTACGCGTCCCTCGAATTTCGACGCACGAAAGCGCGGGCGGTTAGCTCAGCGGTAGAGCACTGCTTTCACACGGCAGGGGTCACAGGTTCAATCCCTGTACCGCCCACCACCTCAGCTGCGGCAGCACGGGACGGGCCGCTTTCGGGCGGTCGGGTCGACGTCGCCGACGAGCGCAAGCGGCCAATCGCCGCCGTTCCAAGTGGAAGC
>JAIBJL010000281.1 GCA_020029545.1 Gammaproteobacteria bacterium | reverse complement strand
GCAGGGTTTGAGACTGAAGCGAGGGGGATCTACGACCGTCGGCGGCCTGGTGTCCACGGGGCGCGGGCATTGGCTGAAGATGTCGTGCATCCGGACGACCGGTGCCTGCGGCGTCTGCCCCGGACCGCCGTGACATTGAGCGCAGGCGCGCATGAACACACCTTTACCCTGGAGCTCCAGTGCATCGAGCGGCGGGTCTACTTCCGGAAGCGGAGTGACGCCGGTGTCGATTGCCTCCGACAACGCGCGCACGCGGTGATTCGTGAACAACACACGCTGGAGAGAACTCAGGTCGTCCAGCAATCGCTGCGGCGAAGGATTCTGCACCTGCGCGTGGGCGACGAACGCGCCCAAGGCTTGCTCCTGCAGCGTGAGGAAGCGGGCATCGAGTTGAAAGCCGCCGCTCGGGTTCGGGCCGCGCAGGCCGTTCGCGTGGGACGGCGCCTGCGGAAAACGGATCCAGCGGCGCACTCTCGCGTAGACAACGTTCTCCCTGCGTCGCAAGCTCGACCAGTCGCTGCGCATCGCAGCGGCCGGCACGCGCATCCATGCGATCGACAAATACGGTGCTCAGAGTGGATGCCGGGAGGATTCGATAGGCCGCGGGCCATATTCGCGACCTTCAGTTGATCAGCGCCGCTCATCGACGCTACCCTGCCGCCAGACATAAGGCCCACTTATGCGAAACAAACCAGATGAAACAGGCTGAGCAACGGTGGTTTGAACTTACTATCCGCACACGAGCTGCAACATATTTATTGCGCTGGTTTATTGCGCTGGGCATCAACGTATCGGGAGGTTTGCGCCGACGTGATACGACCCGATCGGACAACTTATTCGCACGACACCGAAACAAAGGAACCATCATGCAACCAAACAACACGCCCGAATATGCGCCCGGCCCCACTGCGGACGAAATCGCCGCCGGTCACGACCTGTCGGGCCGCACGGCGATTGTCACCGGCGGAGCGAGCGGGCTGGGGTTGGAAACTGTCCGGGCTTTGGCGGGCGCTGGAGCTCAGGTCGTGGCGGCGGTTCGCGATACCGACGCCGCCCGAGTGACGCTAGCCGATATCGCCGGCCCAACGGTCGAGATCGAACGGCTCGATCTCGCCGACCTGGAATCGGTCCGCGATTTCGCCGCGCGCTGGGGCAAACGACCGCTGCATTATCTGATCAACAATGCGGGCGTTATGAATCCGCCTTTCGGTCGCACGCCGCAGGCGTTCGAGATCCAACTCGGAACCAATCACCTCGGCCACTTCCTGCTGACCCGGCTGCTCACTCCCGCCTTGGCTGAGAGCGCGCCGTCGCGCGTGGTATGCCTGACGTCGGGTGCACATGCCTTCGCGGCGTTCGACTTCGAGGATCCCAATTTCGAGCGCCGTCCCTATGAGCCGCGACTCGCCTACGGTCAATCGAAGACGGCGAATGCGCTGTTCGCCCTTGAGTTCGACCGACGTCATCGCGATCTCGGTATTCACGCGTTTTCGGCGGCGCCGGGCGTGGTCTACACCCCACTGATGCGGCATATGACTGACGAGATGATGGCGCAGCTGAACGCGTTTGCCCGCGCGGCGGGGCTTATCAAGACGCCGCAACAGGGCGCCGCGACGACGGTGTGGGGCGCGCTGGCCCCGGAGCTCGAGGAGCAAGGCGGGCGGTACCTCGATAATTGCGTCGTCGCGCCGCATGCCAGTGGACCCGGCGAACGCGGCGTTCAGCCGCATGCGCGCGACGCGCACGCCGCCGAGCGTCTCTGGGAGTGGTCCGAGCGAGCGGTCGGCCTCGCGAGCGATGGTCCCAGGAAGCATGTGCCGTGAGTCTGCCCACGGCTGCAAAACTGGCCGAAGCTTACTAGCGGAGGGAGATGTTTTCGTCGAGATACTCGCGTGCATCGTCTATTCTAAGATCATTGGGATATCCGAGGAGCTGAACATTGGCACCGACTCTCGCTCGCGGAGCCACCGATGAAGAGATCAATCGTCGGCAGGAACTGTGCTGAACCGTGCTGCGAGAACACGGCTTGCAACTGCGATGGCGAGCGCGACAACGATCAGCGTCGCCGCGACCGCAAATGTGATCCGCATACCGGTAGCAACAGCTTCGGGATGCGCTGTTGTCATGTCGCGCGTCGCCGATGCGAACGCGAACACAGCGCCCATGACGGATGCACCGCTGATGAGTCCGAGATTGCGCGACAGGTTGAGCTGGCGTGTATGTGAATGGCGGCGCTGCTGCCGCAGCGGCGCCCCTCTTTCACCGTGTACCCGCGTCGACCACAGCACAACTGCATCGCCTGCTCGATCGCATCAGCCAGCGCATCGGCCGCTACCTGGAACGTCAGGGTCTACTGGTATGCGATCCAGAGAATGACTACCTGCAACTGGATTCGCTGGATGAAGTAGCCAGTTGCATGGACAGCTTGCGTGGCCATTCCATCACCTACCGCATTGCCATGGGTGAGCATGCCGGTAAGAAGGCATTCACTAGCAGAGCGGCATCAAGCGATGAGCTGGGCGCAGCGCCTGAAAAGGGTGTTCCAGATCGACATTGCCCAGTGTCAGTGCGGTGGCAAGTTGAAGATCATCTCGAGCATCGAAAATGAAGTCACGATTCATCGGATTCTGGATCATCTGAATCGCCCGGCACGTGGGCTGCCGCTGAAGAGGATTCCGGGGGCAGAGTAGCCGCCAGCATCAATCCACGACCCCAGGAATCGGTGTTGAACCCACGCCGTGATGGCTGCGCACGTGCCGTAACTTGATAAGCCGGTATCAGTGCAGAGGTGGGGCATCAACCACACAGAACAAACGGGTCTCGGTGCGCAAGAAGCGCCCGGATGCAGCGGCGGTCAGCGCCTGGAATTGCTACTCGCTGAGCTGCTCGGCAGATTGGGCAGATTGGTTTCTGCTGGAAAGTGCGTTTATTCTTCCTATCCTCCCTATCCTCTGATCGTACCGAAGCGCATGTCAGATGGAGGACAGTTTTTCGATTGTTGAGTTGCATCAGAGGCCGCGGTGGTACCGTCACCGCTGCAAGCTTTAAAGTCCATCGATCGTCGGCAAGGGTAGGGTGCGGCTAATGTTCCGGTTTTCTAGTAGGGCTCGCAACGCCGGGGCCTGACGAGCCGCGAATGCAGTTGTCATGTGATTCGCATCTCGATAGACAAGGATGCCCGACTGCACGCCCGGGCACACATTGCTGTCGCAGAACTCCGCCGACAGGTCACCGAACCCGGCGCCCATCGATGCGGCAACTTCACTTTCCAGCGACGAAACCGTCGGGTCGAGCGCATTCAGTCGCGGCGTACTGCAATTTGCTTCGGATATTCCACGCCAACGCGACCGTGCAACGCAGTTGCCGATGTTCTTGCCTGGCGACGGACTGTCACGTAATAGCAATACTGGAACATTGGCGGCGCGCAGTTGCCGCAACGAGCGACGCAGGCCATCCGCCCATTCCTGGTAGGTGACAGCGTGTTTACCGAGGCCTGTCCAGCGTCCACGGATGTAGCCACTGGAGAACTGCGAGATAATCACTAAGTCCGGTTGCAGGTAACGAATTTCCTCCATCGACTTGACGCGCCATTTGATGCATTCGGGCCAGTCACGCCGCAGTCGCATGTTGTAAGCCGCGATGTCTGCCACAGCACATGAGGCCTTGAGCAGCGTCACCAGTCGCCAGCCTTGCTCGGCTGCCAACTGCGCGAGTGGCGTCGACCATTGATCGGCGTGCGAATCGCCGAACAGCACCACGGTTCTGGACGGATTGCTGGCGCCGAAGATACATTTGACAGGTTCGGTTTCGACGAAGTTGATGAGGCAATCCCGACCGCTGCCGCTGGCAACGGATGGTTCTTTGACCGAGCGAAGCAAGACCGCCTGCAACGGTTGCGCCGAAAAATTTCGCGCGGCCTGCGCCGTGCTCAAAGCAATCAGGCTGCCAGCGGCGGTGAGTGTTACTCCGAGACTCACCGAGCGAATCGGTTTCGCGGTTAGCCATGCACTGGCGCGTACAGGACGCTCTAGCAACCGAAAACCGGCGGCGGCACAGGTCAACGTCAATACGCTGCATAGGACGAGTTTCGCGACCGGATCGGTGATTTCCAGAATCGTGGCATAGACGATGATCGGCCAGTGCCATAGATAGATCGAGTAGGAATGTTCGCCCAGCCACTGCATCAGCGGCAGCTTGAGCAACGCAGCCGGGCCGCCGCGCTGGCCGCTCGCGCCGCTGATGAGCAGGGCGGTCGTCGCCAACGCGGGCACTACAGCAATCCATCCAGGAAAGCGTGCGTCTTCCGTCAGCAACAGAAAGGTCACGAACAACCCGGCGAACCCGAGCCATCCTAGTGGCACTGCAGCCCGCGAACGACGCGTCCAGTCGGTGACTGGCTTCAATACGGCGAGCGCGCCTAGACCAAATTCCCAGGCACGCGCGGGGGAGGCATAGAACGCCCAGGACTGCTTGCGATAACTGAACCAAAGGCACAGCGCAAACGAGAGCACGGTGAGCACACTCATGGCAATCACCATCAGTCGCATGGTCAGTCGCAAGCGCCACATCACGAGCAACAGCGTCGGCCACACCAGATAAAACTGCTCCTCGACCGACAGCGACCACGTGTGCAGAAACGGATTCAAGGCGCTTTCGGGTGCGAAGTAATCTGCCAGCAGCGTCATGAACCAGAAATTGCTGACGTACAGCGAAGAAGCGAGCGCCCCTTTGGCGGCGAACATCTGTTCCGAAGGCGCTAGCAGAAATAGCGCCACCAGTAGAGTCGCCGCGGTGACCAATAGTGACGCAGGCAGCAAGCGTCGAGCACGACGCCCGTAGAAACGCCACAGATCAATCGATCCAGTGCGTTCCAGTTCGCTCACCAACAGGCCGCTGATCAGATACCCGGAGATGACGAAGAACACGTCGACCCCGACGAATCCTCCCGACAGTGCCCCGACGCCGAAATGAAAGAGCACTACAGAGAGCACCGCGACCGCGCGTAAACCCTCGATGTCCTGACGAAATTGCTTGTCCAACAGTAACGTCTTCCTTGACTGGGCCACGCCGACGGGCACCCAATGCTACCGCTATGCGGATGTGGATGCGATAGCCGTATTCGACTGCAGACACTCTGACACTCGTTACACCGACGCCTTGAAACAGTTCGACCTGCTTCATCGCTTTGCGGCCGCGCAAGCATTTCCGGTGTCAGTCAGGCCGAAGCCGCGATCGGCGGCGAAGCTCTACATAATTCATTCAGCAATCGATGGAAGTCACTGTGCTCCAGTCGGCACATCCGCCGTTGCTGTGGCGGCTTTGCGCACCGGTCTGATGCATCCGGGAGGAGATCACCTGACTGGCACCGCACAAAAAACGTCCTCAGTACTGCCCCTGACTTCATACGTGCCCATCCGCTTCAGAACACGCTTTTCCCGGCCGATAGCCTAAAAGCGGCATTGTGCCGAGCGATACGTATCCGTCATGAAGTCGTCTCGACCCCTATCACTTATTGTCTGGGCACTGCTCACGAGCGCAGCCATCCTCGCCGAACCGGCTCGGGCGGCTTCGCGCGATCTGCTCGACCTCAGCCTCGAAGAGCTGATGAACGAACCGATCACATCCGTCTCCAAGCGCGCCACCCGTCTCGGCGACGCGGCAGCCGCGGTGAGCGTGATCTCGGCCGAGGACATTCGTCGCTCGGGATTCACCAGTATTCCTGAAGCGCTGCGCATGGTGCCGGGTTTGAATGTCGCGCGCGTGAGTTCCAACGAATGGGCCATCAGCGCCCGCGGCTTCAACAATGAGTACGCCAGCAAGCTGCTGGTACTGGTCGATGGCCGCGCGGTCTATACGCCGACCTATGCCGGTGTGTATTGGGAAAATCAGGACTTGGTCCTGGAGGATGTGGCGCGCATCGAGATCATTCGCGGGCCTGGCGCAACGCTGTGGGGCGCCAACGCCGTGAACGGCGTGATCAATATCATCACCAAGAGCGCTGCGGAGACCCAAGGCTGGCTGTCTTCCAACGCCTACGGTACTGAAGAGCAACCCTCTTCCAGCCTTCGCTATGGCGGCACCTCGGGCGAGCATCTGCACTACCGCGTCTACGCCCGATACTTCGACCGCGATCGCTTTGAAGATTCCAATGGGCAGCCCACTGAGGATGCTTGGCGTTCCATGCGAGGCGGATTCCGGCTCGACTGGCAGCCTCCCGGGGACGATGAGCTGACCGTGCAGGGTGATTTATATTCGAGCGATGTGGGACAGAATTGGACGAGTCCCGCGATAAGCGCGCCTGTCAACCTCGACCTGACGCTCATGAGGGACAATCATGGCGGCAATTTGCTCAGCCGCTGGACGCATCGATATTCCGATACTTCCTCCTCCTCCCTGCAGATCTATTATGACCACCTGCAGGAGATCTACGCAGGCTGCATCGAGAAGCGGGACACCGTAGATCTGGATTGGCAGCATCGGTTCGAGCTGACCGCCCGGCAAGACGTGACCTGGGGGCTTGGCTACCGGCGCTCGAGCGACGATTTTCCGCTGACGTCGGCCATTGTCTTCACGCCGCAGGCCCGGACCATGTCCCTGTACAGCGTGTTCGTGCAAGACGAGATGAGCTTCGCCCAAGACCGTCTGCAGCTGACCATGGGCTCGAAGTTCGAGC
>JAIBJL010000280.1 GCA_020029545.1 Gammaproteobacteria bacterium | reverse complement strand
CGTCGTTGAGATTCACCGGCACCTGGGGTGTCGTCCATACCAGGGCGAACTTGGCGTCGGGCGTGTTGATCGGCGTCGGTGTGAGGACATCGACGCTCCGGAAGACAGAGACGCCGTCCTCCTTGATCTTGGTGACAATGCGGCGAAATGGCTTGGACATGTTTAACCCTCAAGGATGAATCATGGCGGCGAACCGTTCCGCCACCCAATCGGCGATGAAATCGCGGGCGACAGTTCCATTGTCCGCTCCGCAGTGCTCAACCTCGTAGTCGCTGGCTTCGAAGATGCGTAGCTCGCGGTCGGGACTGTTGACCGCCTGGCCGAAGGAGCGATGCGCGTACTGCGCCGGGATCTGCCGATCGCCGGCGCCGTGGGTCACGAGAAACGGAACCCTGATGCGCTCGACTACGCCATCGAGCTTCATGTTCGGCGCCCACGCCATGAAAGTCGCCAGATCCGGTTTGCCGAAGACCCACATGACGTGATCCCAATAGTGTGGAACCGGGTTTTCGCCTTCGCGCTCGAGGCGCCGCTGCTGCATTTCGCCCCAGTCGTGGTTGGCTCCCAAGACGGCGCACAAAGCGAAGCGGGGCTCCATCGCTGCCGCCCGGGGAGCGAAGTATCCGCCCAGCGACAGGCCGAACATGCCGATCCGATTAGGATCGACGTCGGCACGACCCTGCAGGTACTCCAGCGCCGGGGTGGCCCAACTCTCGCTGTCGTGAACACCGTGCAGTCCGCGCAGGCGCAACGCCTCGCCCGTCCCGGGTTGATCGATCAACAGCGTGGAAACGCCTCTGCGCCCAAAGGCCGCGGGGTTTCCTGCACCGTAGATCTGCTCCTTCATGCTATCCAGCCCGTTGCAGCTCACCACGCAGGGTGCGGGGCGTCCTGTCGGCGACGCCGCCGGAATGAACAGGGCCGGATAGCTCGAGCCCTTGTAAGGTATGTCTACGAACTCGCACGGCTCTTGCGCCAATTCGATGCGGCGGCGGAACAAGGCAAGACCGCGCTTGTAGGCCTCCCAACGAGGTGCGTAGTCGCGCGACTGCATGCGCTCCGCCGCGAGCAGATAGCCGGCGGCCCGGCCGTACTTGCTTGCGGCGGACAACAAGCGTCCCGCCCGCTCGTCGCTCTTGCCGTTGGCGGCGACCTGGTCGGCGACGGCAATCCAGGAATCGAAGAACAAGGCGGTTCCTGCATCCTCGCCGCGGGCGGCGGCCTCACGGAGCGGGCGGCATGCAGCATCGATCTCGCCGATATTGCCACCGCCCATAAGCGCAAGATTAGTAGAGAGATTCCAAACGTAATTGCCGGGGAAGGGTTCGAACATGGCTCTCCTATTAGCGTTAGCTGTAGCGTCAGCGTTGATCCTGCATTCTTGCATAGGAATGCAAGAAGTGATGTATATTGGCACGCTAATGCCAGGCGCGGTGGCCTGATCACGGCTGCGCCCGGCAACAGTTAAGACTGGCGGAGGTTTCATTGCGCATCTTGATCACCGGCGCAGGTGGATTTGTCGGCCTGTGTCGCGAGCAACATACTCCATGCGGCGCAACTCGATCCGGACGCCATGCCCGAGTCGCGGGTCGTAACGCTGCCGGCGGTACTCTGTTCGATGCAAGCGCTCATTGATGCGATCCGGCGCCGCACCGGCGCGACGGGCGAAGTGATTTATGCCCCGGACCCGGCACTGGAACGCGGCTTCGGCAGTTACCCTCCCTTGCGGACGGACGCCGCCAGCAGCCTCGGCTTCGTCGATGACGGCTCGATCGACCAACTCGTGGAAAACGTATTGATACGCCGGAGAGACGAAGGCGTAACGGCAAAGGAAATATCGCAATGAAACTGGTAGCCCTGCATCACGTACACTTCACCGTCACTGATCTGGACAAGACGGAGCGCTTCGCTTCCGACTTCGGGCTCAAAACCGCGAGCAAGACGAATAGCAGGCTCGTCATGCGCACGATCGGCGGCGACGCATTTTCCTACATCGCTGATCTGGCACCGGCGCGAGGGTTCCTCGGGTTGGGCTTCTCGGTCGAGAGCGAGGCCGACCTGGAGGAAGCGGTGTCGCGCCATGGCGCCACGTCCATCCACACGCTCGATACACCGGGAGGCGGTAAGGGCGTCCGGCTGACTGATCCCGAGGGCTTGCAGGTCGATCTGGTCGCCGGGATCGCGGAAACCCATCTTGAACCCCTCCACAAGCCGCTGGCGCTCAACATCCCGTCGAACCGGTCGCGCCTGAACGCATCCCAGAACTTCCGGCCGCTCGAACCGGCGCGGTTGTTCCGCCTCGGCCATGTCGGATTGTATGTGAAAGATCTCGCCGCCATGTCGGCGTGGTACGAGCGTGTTCTCGGCCTGCTGATCTCGGACACGATGTACATCGGCGATCCTGAAAAAAAAGTCACTGTGTTCTTCCGTCTGAACCGTGGAGAGGCGCTCGTCGATCACCACAGCCTGTTCCTCGCCCAGGCCGACAAGACCGACTGCCATCACATCTCATTCGAGGCCCAGGATTTCGAGGCGCAGTTCACGGCGCATCGCTGGCTGAAGCAGCGCGGCTGGGAGTCCAATTGGGGCGTCGGCCGCCATCCGCTTGGCAGTCATATCTTCGACGTCTGGTTCGACCCCGACCGCTACCGGTTCGAGACTTTTTCCGACACCGACGTCCTCGACGCATCAAAACCGCCTGGCAACTATGAGGCAACAACCCAGGACATGGACCTTTGGAGTTCCGACCCCCCGGATCGGTATTTCGCGTGACCAAACCCACTTCCCCTTTTTTCAACTTCCCCTTTTTCAAGGAGCGAACGCATGTCAGTTGCTGAGAAACTCGTCGCCAAACTCGAAGCGGTTGCGAGGATCGACGATCCTTTCACAGGCGCAGCCTCGCCGGCCGAGGTCAAAGCGCGGTCGAGGGGGTGGCCTACCGCCGCGGAGTGGGCGCAGGTTCGGTTCGTAAAAGCCACCGAGGGGGAAGGTCGGCGAATCGAGGAATATCGCTATGTCGCCGCAGTCGGCGGCGAAGAACAGCCGGTCGCGATCGTATTCGCGGAAGATCGTGGTGAGCCTGTCGCCCGGCTCTATGCCAGACATCAATGGGTGGAGAACCGCGCCGGCATATTGCCGGTCGATCCGTCGGTCACCTACGGCAACGACCTCATGACCCGTTATTTCCATGCTCTGGGCACAGCGGACCTGGAGGCTGCGGTCTCGCTGTGGGAGCCTGACGGCTATTTCCAGCATTCGAACGGCGAAACGTTTCTCGGACTCGACCGGCTGCGCGAGGACTTCAGCAAGTTCTTCAAGGTCGGGCCGATCAAACTCAAATATTGCAACCGGATCGACACGGGCACGACCTGCGTTTATGAGTGTTACATGCCGAGCGGACGACCCGCTATCGCGATCTATGACCGCAGCCCGAACGGGCTGCTGGCGGCGGCTCGTATGTATCTATGACGAAGTGAATCTTCAATGATGTCTAAGAATCAGACACTGGCATGCCAACCAGGAAACTTGAAATGAAAGTGATGAAAATGATCAAGTGGATTGCCGGAGTGCTCAGCGCAGTGGCTCTTGCGAACAGCTCTGTGGTGCTGGCCGACAGGCCGGCTCCGCCACTGCCAAAACCGCCCCCCGGCGCACCTCCCCAAGAGGCGCTTCAGCCGATGAACTTTTTCATCACCAGCGTCGGCATGGGTAAGGGCGCCAATCTCGGTGGGCTCGCCGGCGCGGACGCGCACTGCCAGAAGCTGGCGGCCGCGGTCGGCCGTGGGAAGTCCACCTGGCGGGCATACCTGTCGACCCAAGGCCCAAATGCAGTGAACGCCCGCGACCGGATCGGAAAGGGCCCCT
Source organism: Gammaproteobacteria bacterium (assembly GCA_020029545.1). Classification (GTDB taxonomy): domain Bacteria; phylum Pseudomonadota; class Gammaproteobacteria; order Steroidobacterales; family Steroidobacteraceae; genus Steroidobacter. The sequence goes on along the minus strand of JAIBJL010000280.1, from coordinate 2,814 downwards.
TTTACAACGCCCAGGGATTGAGAGTGGGCAACAGCGTCGAGCAGATCCACGGCGATACCATCGAGGACGCTCGCGCCGGCGTGGCCTTTGGCCAGTGGTACTCGCTCAACGAGAAGGCCGAATACGTGGAAGGCGACCCGGAAGTCACCATCGATGCGTTACGCAAGCACCATATCATCACCGGCTCGACGACCAACGGTCGCGCCTATCCCGAGGACGGCAAAGACCACACCTGTTCGAACTACACCAACGACGGCTCCCGCCCCGGTTCGGCACAGCTCGCCCACTTCGATAAGCAAGGCGGCATCACTCCCCAATGGAATTCTTCGCATCCTTCCCGCGGCTGCTCGCAGGACCTACTCGGCGGCTACGACCTGCTTTACTGCTTCGCGGTGGATTAACCCACCAAGATGTGGTGGGCTGCCTGCAGCTCATCGTATGCAGCGTTTGATGCTTGCTTGCGGCGGACTATGGCGGGCCGCCGCAAGCGCCGACCGATGTCGTCTGATCTGGGTCAGCGCCCAGCCGCCGCGATTGCGCAGAACGTCCTGGCTCTGCCCACCCACACCTAACGGGTGCTTGACCGGACAATGAGCTTGCCGGGGACGACCATCTGCCGATGCGGAGCCTTCTTACCCAGATGGGCGATGAAATCGACCGTCTTGACCGCCATTTCGTCGATCGGCTGTGAGTACGTGGTCAGAGAAAAGCTAGGCCAAGAGGCCATGGGAATGTCGTCGAAGCCGACGATACCGACATCCTTCCCCGGTTCCAGTCCGAATTCGTAGCGAGCGACGTCGACGGTCGCGCAAGCCATCTGGTCGTTCGCGCAAAAGATGGCATCGGGGCGCTTCTTGAGTGAAAGCAGCTCACGGGCGGCCCGGACAGCCCCGGCGTGGGTGAAGTCGCCGATAACCCGGATCGGCGCAGGCACGCTCGCCTCCTTGAGGCTTTCGGTGAACCCGTGCTCCCGCATTTGACTCGTTGACGAGTCCTCGTAGCCCGCCATGAAAGCGAAGCGCTTATAACCTGCTTCCAGCAGGTGCCGGCCGATTTCCCGCCCGCCACGATCGTTGTCGCTTGTGACGCCGCACATGCCACCTAACCGCTTTACGGTTCGATTGAACAGGATGACCGGGATGCCCGCCTTGTGGCACTCGTCCGCGAGCCAGGAGGACATCACTGTCGAAAGTAAAATGATCGCGTCGACGCGATAGCGAAGAAATTCTTCTATTTGCTTGTCGACCTGCGCATTGATTTTGGCCGTGAACAGGAGAAGGCGAAAACCTTGCTCCGACAGCCGCGTTGAAAGCTTGTCCAGCACGAGCGGGAACAAGGGATTTTCTACGTTGCCCATGGTCAATCCGACGATCTTGGACCGGCGAGTGATGAGCGCGCGCGCCAGAACATTGGGCCGATAACCAAGCTCGCTGGCAGCGTTCAGCACCTTCCGGCGCATCTTGGACGAAATGCTGGCGCCTTGGGTGAAAGCTCGGGACACCGCCGACTGCGACACGCCCGCGAGACGTGCGACATCGTGCGCCGTCGCGATGACCCCTGTGGAGGCGACCGCCGAATCAGAAGCTTTGGATTGCGATCGCGACATGCTCGACCTGAAGAGGGGCTGGCAAAAAAAGTATCGGCGCGGGCCTGCCAGTGATTGAGTCGTATCCAGCGCGCAGATCGTTGTACGAGAGCCCACTCTCGGTATCGTCGTACTGGCCGGGGAATCTCAAGTTGTAGCTAAAAGATTGTCTCGACGGAGTTGGTCGTGCCCGATGGCGATTTCGCGTATGCGTTCGTGGACTTAAGTTCAGTGCAGCCAGCCCCATGCGTTGCGATCCCTGCTTAAAACCTCAAATGCGAGTGTTGGCTTAATCGCATGATGCGGTCAAGGCGATTTTTCTTTTGGCCGCGCACAGCCGACACACAGTTCGTATCTACGCCGACGACGCGATAGCTGTTTTGGATCATTTGACGGTCATGATGCCTTGTCGTCCGAAGTGGGGCAGTCACGGTTCGAAAGCTCATCCAGTTGGGATACCCGAGCGAAAGTTTTTCGATGCACGCGCTCTTCATTGCTTCGCTGCCGTGACTTCGTGATTGAGGTGCGGTATTCACGATCACTTCGGTCATCGAGGCTCGCCTGCAGGTCAGCATCCGCTTGCCCGGTGGTGAAGCCATCAGCGCGTGCGTATTGCCAACCCCTTGCGGGCGGGGGACTGATCGATGTTGTCCCGCGCGTCGCGCAGGTCGGGAAACATCACATCATGGAAAGCCGGCTTGCATGCAGTGACAGCGGAGGCTCGCTCAATCATGCCGCTGAATCATGTGGGAGCCGTCATGCCTGGCAATTTCGACTACACTTCGCGCCCTGCGCCGCGGCTAGGAGCCTGTCCATTACTCGGACAGGCTCCTCCGGTGCGATGGAGCGTGTTTTCCGATCTAGACTCAATGATCTAGACTCAATGAAATGCTGAATAATTCAACATGATATCGGCGAGGTGGATATCATCGCGCGTTATCTCGAACGATTGACGATATGAAGCTCAACACCATCGATGAAGTGCTGCAGGAGCTGCGTGCCGGACGCATGGTCATCATCATGGATGATGAAGATCGTGAGAATGAGGGCGATCTGGTCATGGCGGCCGAGTTCGCGCGCGCGGAGGACATCAACTTCATGGCGCGCTACGGGCGCGGACTGATCTGCCTGACGCTGACGCGCGATCGTTGTCGTCAGTTACGGCTGCCGCTGATGGTCAGCGACACGAACGTCGATCATCGCACCAACTTTACCGTGTCGATCGAGGC
>JAIBJL010000040.1 GCA_020029545.1 Gammaproteobacteria bacterium | reverse complement strand
ATGCCCAAAGTCGATAGTCCCGACGTCAAGCGCGCTCGTTCCACCGGCGGACGCGAAGCGAAACGCAGCGGCCAGCAGCGGATTTTCGTACTCGACACGAATGTGCTGATGCACGATCCGACCGCGATCTTTCGCTTCGACGAACACGATGTGTTCATCCCGATGATCGTTCTCGAAGAACTCGATGCCGGCAAGAAGGGCCTGTCGGAAGCGGCGCGCAACGTGCGACAGGTGAGCCGTTTTCTCGATGAGCTGATGCTCAACATCACCAAGAAACAGATCGATCAAGGGATCGAGCTGCCGGCGGGCAAATATGTCAATGGCGGACGTAAGCCAGCCAGCGGTCGACTGTTCTTCCAGACCAAGGTGCTGAGCAGCGGCTTGCCGGAAACCCTGCCGGGTCACGGTGCCGACAACGCCATCCTGGGCCAGACGTTGGCGCTGCAGCGGGAGTTTCCGGAGTCGCGCGTCACACTGGTGTCCAAGGACATCAACCTGCGCATCAAGGCCGCGATCATCGGCGTTCATTCCGAGGACTACTACAGCGACAAGACGATCGAAGATGCGGACCTGCTGTACACGGGCGCGCTCGAACTGCCGGAAAACTTCTGGGAAAAGCATGGCAAGAACATGCAGTCCTGGCAGGAACATAGCCGTACTTTCTATCGCGTGCAGGGCCCGATGACGCGCGAATGGCACGTCAATCAATTTCTGTATCAGAAGGATGCCGAAGGTCTCGAAGCCATCGTGCGGCGTAACGAAGGCGACGGCACCGTCATCGAATTGCTGCGCGACTTTCGTAACGAGCGCCACAACGTCTGGGGCATTGTCTCACGCAATCGCGAGCAGAATTTCGCGTTGAATCTGTTGCTCGATCCGGATATTGATTTCGTAACGATCCTCGGGCCGGCCGGCACGGGCAAGACCTTGCTGACCCTGGCCGCCGGCCTGGCGCAGACGCTGGAGAACAACCGCTTCAGCGAAATCATCATGACGCGCGTGACCATTCCGCTCGGCGAGGACATCGGCTTTCTGCCCGGCACCGAAGAAGAAAAGATGGAGCCCTGGATGGGGGCGTTGATGGACAACCTGGAAGTGCTGACTCAAAGCCAGGAAGGCGGCAATTGGGGGCGGGCGGCGACCAACGATCTGCTGCGCAATCGCATCAAGATCCGTTCGCTGAACTTCATGCGTGGCCGCACCTTCCTGAACCGCTTTCTGATCCTGGACGAAGCGCAGAATCTGACGCCGAAACAGATGAAGGCGCTGGTGACGCGCGCCGGCCCCGGTACCAAGATCGTGTGTCTCGGCAATATTGCGCAGATCGACACGCCGTATCTGACCGAGACGACCTCCGGACTCACCTATGTCGTGAACCGCTTCAGCGGCTGGGCGCATGCGGGACATATCACGTTGCTGCGCGGCGAGCGGTCGCGGCTCGCGGATCACGCGTCGGAGATTCTGTAGACCTCGGCGCGCGATGGAGAGACCCTTCCGATGGCGAAATCGAAGAGCGAACAGCTCAAAGTGACCCAGCTCGGCCAGCAAGTGGCATGGCCTGAATCTCCCGAGGCGGCAACGCTTGACCGAGTGCCCAATCCGCATCCGGACAAGTTGTATCTGGCGCGCTTTGCCGCGCCCGAATTCACTTCGCTGTGCCCGGTCACCGGACAGCCGGACTTCGCGCATCTCGTCATCGACTACGCGCCGCGCCACTGGCTCATGGAAAGCAAGTCGCTGAAGCTGTACCTGGGGTCGTTCCGCAACCATGGTGCCTTTCACGAAGACTGCACGGTGGCGATTGCCGCTCGACTGGTGCAGTTCCTGAAGCCGCGCTGGCTGCGCATCGGGGGCTATTGGTATCCCCGTGGCGGTATCCCGATCGATGTGTTCTGGCAGACGGGCCGGCCGCCCGCAGGCCTGTGGATACCGGATCAGGGTGTGGCGGCGTATCGGGGCAGGTAAGGGCGGGGAGGACGGGAGTTGGGTTCGGGAATGGCGCTTCGATCGCCGCCTTGCAGATCGCAATCGCGCGTACTCGGTTTAAGAGTTTAAGACTTGCGCGCCTGATCACGCTGTCGCAGCCTTGCGCCGAATCCCGAATCCCGAATCCTCAGTCCCCCCATCCCAAGTCCTGCTATCATGCGCGCCCCGTTCAACCTGCCGCAGTGCAGGGCGGGCTGCCGCCCCAGTGCTTGGCTTTCACTTTAGAAAGGTTCTATGGCGGCTCGCGTCGGTTTCTCCGCGACGATCAGCCGCCAACCCCGCCAGGCCCGGAAGGGAGCAACGGTAACGGTAATGTCGGGCGCCGGAGAGGTGCCGGCGCGGGCCGTCTCCAGATCTGCGCGCTGCGCAGACGGCGACAGACGGCAGGTAGCAGGCGACGGGAGAGTCGGGTTTGCCCATCGCGTAGACAATCGCATAGACAATGGCATGCGAGGCCGAATCCACAGGCGTGTCCGTGAGCTGTATGAATCGCCGGTCGATCTCCCGGCTGTCTTGTCTGACTGTAGCCCGTAGCCTGTCGTCCGTCTTCCGCCATCGATACTTCGCCTCGTGTAAAGTCCGCCCTCACGTCATCGCACTCTGACCGCTCTCCATGTCCTATCTCGCTCTTGCCCGTAAATGGCGACCGCGCAATTTCAGTGAGCTCGCCGGTCAGGAACATGTCATGCGGGCGCTCGTCAATGCGCTGCAGACGGGCAGGGTGCATCACGCTTTTTTGTTTACCGGCACGCGGGGTGTCGGTAAGACCACGATCGCGCGCATTCTCGCGAAGTCGCTCAATTGCGAGACGGGTGTAACGCCGACGCCGTGCGGCGTATGCAGCGCCTGTCGTGAAATCGACGAGGGCCGGTTCGTCGATCTGATCGAAGTCGATGCGGCCTCCCGTACGAAAGTGGATGACACGCGGGAACTGCTCGACAACGTTCAGTACACGCCGACGCGCGGTCGTTACAAGGTGTACCTGATCGACGAAGTGCACATGCTGTCGACGCATTCGTTCAATGCGTTGCTCAAGACGCTGGAAGAGCCGCCGCCGCACGTAAAGTTTCTGCTGGCCACGACCGATCCGCAAAAGCTGCCCGTGACCGTGCTGTCGCGTTGCCTGCAGTTCAACCTCAAGCGCTTCCCGCCGGGCATGATTTTCAAGCGGCTCACCGAGGTCGCCCAGGCTGAATCGATCGAGGCCGAGCCCGAGGCACTGCGTCTGGTGGCCCGTTCCGCCGAGGGGAGCATGCGCGATGCGCTCAGCTTGCTCGACCAGGTGATTGCCTTTGGCGGCAATCGGCTGACGGCGGAAGATACGCGAACCATGCTCGGGACGCTGGATCGAACCGAGGTGTATTCCATCGTCGAAGCGATCAGTTCGCGCAATGCGCGTGCCGTGCTCGACCGTGTCGATCAGCTGGACGAGCGTGCGCCGGACTATCGCGAAGTGCTGGCGGAACTCGCCGCCGTGTTGCAGAAGGTTGCGCTACTGCAGGCGGTACCGGATCTGCAGCTCGACGAAGCCGAAGACATCGAGACCTATCGTCGATTGGCGACTGCACTGACGCCGGAAGATACGCAGCTGTTCTATCAGATCGCGATCATCGGCCGGCGTGACCTGGAGCTGGCGCCGGATACCCGTGCGGGCTTCGAGATGGTATTGCTGCGCATGCTGGCTTTCGGAGTCGCTGAACCCGGCGCGGCGCGCGTCGCAGCGCCGACTACTGTGGGTCGGGTGGGCGCTGCGCCGAGGCCCGCAACGGCCGCCGCCGTGTCGGCAACACCGGCCGACTCAAGCTCGCCGGAACCGGCCAAAGTCGCGCCGCCCGCAGCCAGCGTATCGAATGCTGCGCGGCCTGCCGTCTCCTCGCCGGTCGGTCCGCAGGACTGGCATGGCATCGTGGCCCAGTTGAATCTGGTCGGTCCGGTCACTCAACTCGCGGCGCACAGCGAACTGGTGTCGAAGCAAGGCGAACGCGTTCAACTCGCCCTCGACACTGCCGGCGAACCGTTCCGGCGCCCATCGCTGGAAGAGAAACTCGCGCAGGCCTTGTCGAGCTGGTTCGGCGAGCCGATCCGCCTGGAAATCGCGATGGCGCAGGCGCCCGACACACCGGCGCGTCGTCAGAAGATCGCTGCCGAAGATCGCCTGCAGAACGCCCGCGAGTCGATCGAGAACGATCCGAATATCCGCGCCATGCGCGATATGTTCGGTGCCACGGTGCAGCCGGATTCCGTGCGGCCTGCGGAGTAATCTCCGCGGGTCGATCGATCGCATCGTACACTTGACTCATTCCCTCAAGACTCAGGTCGCGAGCCGCCGCGACCGGCGCAACTGGAGCTTTGCAATGAAAGGCAACATCGGCAACATCATGAAACAGGCGCAGCAGATGCAGGAAAACATGCAGCGCGCGCAGGCAGAGATTGCCCGACTCGAAGTGACGGGCGAGGCGGGTGGCGGCATGGCCAAAGTGGTCATGACCGGCAAGCATGAGTGTCGTCGCGTGTCGCTGGATGCCTCGCTGCCAATGGACGACAAAGACATGCTTGAAGACCTGATCGCGGCTGCGATCAATGATGCCGTGCAGAAAGTCGATCGCGTCACCCAGGAGCGTATGTCCAGCCTGATGGGTGGCATGAACTTGCCGCCGGGCCTCAAGCTGCCGTTCTGAGGAATAGGACTCGGGATTCGGGATGGGTGCTTTGATCGGCGGCATCTCGGATTGCAATCGCGCGAACTCGGTTCAAGATTTGCGCGCCTGATTCACCTCGTCCCAGCCTCACGCCGAATCCCTTCCCACTCCCTCATGCTCTACCCGCTCTCTCTGGTTCGGTTGATCGAAACGCTGCGCTGCCTGCCCGGCGTCGGGCCGAAGTCGGCGCAGCGCATGGCGTTTCACCTGCTGGAGAAGGATCGCAACGGCGGCAACGCACTGGCCGAGTCGCTGCAGAAGGCGCTGGCAAGTATCGGGCGCTGTCAGCGCTGTCGCATGTTTGCGGAGGCCGAGCTGTGTCCGATCTGCAGCTCGCCGGCGCGCGATCAGAGTCTGCTGTGCGTGGTGGAGTCGCCAGCGGATGTGGCGGCGATCGAGCAGTCCGGGAGTTTCCGCGGTACCTACTTCGTATTGATGGGACATCTCTCGCCACTCGATGGTATCGGTCCCGATGAATTGGGATTCGCGCAGCTCGAAGACCTGCTGGCGGCAGGACAGGCAGCCGAAGTCATTCTGGCCACCAACACCACCGTCGAAGGCGAAGCGACCGCCCACGTGATCTCGGAAATCGCCGTGCGCCATGGCGTGAAGTCGAGCCGCATCGCGCATGGCGTACCGATGGGCGGAGAACTCGAATACGTGGACGGCGGCACGCTGGCGCATGCCTTAGCCGGCCGTCAACAGCTGCGCTGATAGCCGCTGGCGTCAACGGGCGACGGGCGACGGGCTACGGCCAGAGAGAAAACACATGAGATGTGGCTGTCCAACTCGAATCGAGCTGCTGGGCCAAGAAGTTATTTTCATGGTCGGGGTGAAGTCCGGCTTGCGGGGGGGTAGGAAGTGGCGAGTTGTGTAGGGAACACAGATCGGCCGACCTACTTCCACGAGCTTCTCTTCATCTGGCCGTCGCCCGTCGCCCGTTGCCCGTCACCAGCGAAGACGCGTCAGCGTCTTCGCTCATAATCCGGCGCCAATCCCCGCATGATATGCATCAGTCGCTTGTAGCTTTCGTAGCGACGCGGCGAGAGCGTCCTGGCTTCCACGGCTTGAGTGATCGCGCAGCCGGGTTCGCGCAGGTGCAGACAGTTGTTGAAGCGGCACTGCGGCGACAGCGCGTGAATTTCCGGCCAACCCGTCTGCACGTACGAATCCTCGATGAGTGCGGGCGCGTAGTCACGTACCCCGGGTGAATCGATGAGCTCACCGCCGCCGGGAATGCGCAGCAAGGCGGTCGATACCGTCGTGTGCCGTCCTTCACCGCTGGATTCGGACAGAGTGCGGGTCTGCTGTTCCGATGCCGGGATCAACGCATTGGTGAATGTCGATTTACCGACGCCGGACTGGCCGACCAGCATGGTCACCTGCGACACGAGCAGCGAGGTCAGCGAATCCAGCGCGACCCGCTGCTTGGCCGAGACTTCGAGCACGGTATAGCCCGCGCCGCGATATTCCCGGATGAGTTCGACGAACGAAGGCTCACGAGCCGCCGGCAGATCGCACTTGTTCACAATCACAGCACCGGCAATGCCGGCGAAGACGGCGCCGGCAAGATAGCGATCGACCATGAACGGATCGGGTTCGGGCTGCGGCGCGATCACGACGGCCAACAGGGTCAGGTTCGCCGCGAGCGGTTCGGTGCGTCCGCGGCTGTCGGTGCGCGAGAACAGTGTGCGGCGCGGCTCGATCGCCACCACACGGGGTGCGTCGCCACTCGATGCCACATCGCGCGCATTGCGGATACGCACCTCGTCACCGCAGACGACGGCGAGTCGTTTGCCGAACAATTCAGCCGCAATGCGTTCGTGATGGTCCGTTTCGACGATGACTCGCCGTCCGTAGCACTCGACGACACGGACCGCGGTCTCATCCCCCACGGCAGCGCGCTGAGTCATGCGTGTTTCAGGCGCAGCTGCTGCAGTCGGGCGATGCGGATCAGCGCCGGTGGATGCGAATCGTAGAATGCCGAGTGCAGTGCATCGGGCGTGAGCGTGGTGGCATTGTCGCGATATAGCTTGACGAGTGCGACGGCCAGTTCGCCGGCGTTCGCATGCCTGGCCGCAAATTCGTCGGCCTCGAATTCGTGCTTGCGGGACCACCAGGCACTGACGGGCGTGAAAAAATACGTGAAGGGCGGCAGCACCAGCATGAACAGCAACAAGGCCGCATGCGGCGAAGGTTGCATCACGCCGAGCGCATGATAGAACTCGGGCCAGGCGGCCAGCGCGCCGAGCAGGGCGAGACCACCCAGGCCCATCAGCAGCGACAGCACCAGGCGCGAGCGCACGTGGTGCAGGCGGAAGTGTCCCAGTTCGTGTGCCAGAACCGCTTCGATTTCCGGTGCCTGCAAGCGCTCGATCAGCGTGTCGAAAAACACGATGCGCTTGTTGCGACCCACGCCGGTGAAGTAGGCGTTGCCATGCACGGAACGTTTCGAGCCATCCATGACGAACACACCTTTCGAGGCGAACCCGCAACGTTCGAGCAATGCTTCCGTGCGTTGACGGAGCGTCTCGTCCGACAGCGGCGTGAACTTGTTGAACAGCGGTGCAATGAAGGTCGGAAATGCCCAGGTGACGAATAGCGTGAATGCCGACCATATCACCCACGCATAGAGCCACCACCCATCGCCGGCGCGTTCCATCAACAGCAGGATCACGTACAGCAGCGGCACGCCGAGGACCAGGCTCAGGGCGAGACCTTTGAGCAGATCGACGACGAAGGTGACCCAGGTGGTGCGATTGAAGCCGAAGCGCGCTTCGATACCGAAGGTCCGATACAGCGACAACGGCAATCCAATCGCCGACATCAGCAGCACTGCCGTGATGACGACCGCCGTGCCGTGCCAGAGCGAGGGCAGCTGCGCGGCCTGCCACAGTCGGTCCAGCCACTGGATACCGCCGCCGATCGTCATGCCCATGGCGACGACGGCATCCAGCAGCATGTCCAGCCGCCCGAGCCGACTCAGGCTTAAGGTGTAGTCCGCGGCCTTCTGATGCGCGGCCAGGTCGATCTGACCCGCGAAGGCGGCGGGCACTGCGTCGCGGTGATCGAGGACCGCCTGGCGTTGTCGCTGGTTCAGCCAGCTGCGCACAGCGGTCGACAGCAGCAGAAACAGCAGGAACAGTTGGGTAAACCAATGCATCGGGAAGGTTATGACTACCGCGGCCGCCGGCAGCTTAGCGGCTGCTGCTATGATGGGCAACGACGCATCCGCGCCGACCCGTTCCTCATTCTGAGGAACTCTTGAGAACAGGAAGCCTACCTTGAGCGCTGTCGCCCGCGACCCGACCCGACTGATCTGGATCGATCTGGAAATGACCGGCCTGAAAACCGACACCGACCATATCATCGAGATTGCCACGATTGTCACCGACAAGTACCTGAAGATTCTGGATGAGGGACCGGTGATCGCGATTCATCAGTCGGACGAAACACTCGCCGCCATGGACGACTGGAACCGGCGTCAGCATGCGGCCTCCGGTCTGGCTGCCCGCGTCCGTGCCAGCAAGTACACGGTGCAGCAGGCCGAAAAGCTCACGTTGGATTTTCTGACGACCTGGATCGAGCCGGGCGCATCGCCGATGTGCGGCAACAGCATCTGTCAGGATCGGCGCTTCATGGCGCGCGAGATGCCCGAACTGGAGCGCTACTTCCACTACCGCAACCTGGACGTCAGCACACTCAAGGAATTGGCGCGCCGCTGGGCGCCGGAGGTGTTCACCAGCTACCAGAAGACGTCGAAGCATCTGGCGCTGGACGACATTCGCGATTCGATCCGCGAACTCGAGCATTACCGGACGCATTTTCTCAGAACGCAGTAGGGCGTCGGATTGCCGGGTTGCTAATGAAGCATGAACTCCATCCTCCCCTATTCGGAAGCATGCGAACGCAATCAGGCACCCATCCTACTGGTGTTGCAGCGCTGGTTTCGTGTAGACGGTACGGTGCTGGAAATCGGTGCCGGTACCGGGCAGCATGCGGTTTACTTCGCGCGTCAGCTGCCGCATGTCACCTGGCAGCCGACCGACAGGGCAGAGAATCTGCCGGGGATTCGTGCGCGCGCTGCGGAAGCGGCATTGAAGAATCTGTCGGTGCCACTGGAGCTGGATGTCCGCAGCGACGTCTGGCCGATCGACCGGGCCCGCTATGTGTTCAGTGCCAACACCACACACATCATGAGCTGGCCGGAAGTGGAGGCCATGTTTGCCGGTATCGCGCGGGCGCTCGAAAAGTCAGGTGCGCTGTTGCTGTACGGGCCGTTCAATCGCGAAGGTAACTTCACCAGCGACTCGAATCGGGCGTTCGATCAGGCGCTGCGTGCCCGCGATCCCGCGATGGGGATTCGTGACGACGAGGCGTTGATCCGGCTGGGACGTCGCCATGGGTTGGTCTTCACCGCGGAGTACGACCTGCCCGCCAACAACCGCATCATGGTGTGGGTGAGGAGCTGAAAGACTGGTCAGGTGGCAGCTGGTCAGAGCGAGCCTGTCGGATGACATTCTTTTGTAGTGGCGCAGCATCGCTCGTTGTGCGTCGATTTGATTCTGGCCAGTTGACCGGTTGACCCCGCTGACCAGCTTACCGCGCAGCACTCAGCTCCGGCCGTGCAGCACTCAGGCCGGCGAGTTGCCTGCCAGGAACAGCCAGGTTTCCACCACGCTGTCCGGGTTGAGCGACATGCTCTCGATGCCTTGCGCCACCAGCCAGCGTGCCAGGTCGGGATGATCTGACGGACCCTGTCCGCAGATGCCGACGTACTTGCCCTGTTTGCGGCAGGCATCGATCGCCATTTTCAGCAATATCTTCACCGCGTCGTCGCGTTCATCGAACAGCTTGGCGATCACGGCCGAGTCGCGATCCAGGCCCAGTGTCAATTGCGTCATGTCATTCGAGCCGATCGACATACCGTCGAAGAATTCGAGATAGCGCTCGGCGAGCAGGGCGTTCGTCGGCAATTCGCACATCATGATGATCTTGAGGCCATTCTCGCCACGCCGCAGTCCGTTGGCGGCCAGCAGAGTGGTCACCTGTTCAGCTTCCTTGAGTGTGCGCACGAACGGCACCATGACTTGCACGTTGGTCAAGCCCATCGCTTCGCGCACGCGCTTGAGTGCGCGGCACTCGAGTTCGAAGCACGGGCGGAACGTCTCGTCGATGTAGCGAGAGGCACCACGGAAACCCAGCATGGGATTTTCTTCGTGCGGCTCGTACTGGCGTCCGCCGATCAGGTTCGCGTATTCGTTCGACTTGAAGTCCGACAGGCGTACGATCACCGGTTCGGGCGCAAATGCAGCTGCAATGGTGCCGATGCCTTCGCAGAGCTTTTCGATGTAGAAGGCGACGGGATCGCTGTAACCGGCCATCTGGCGGCGGATCGTCTGCTGCAGTTCCTGCGTCTGTTTGTCGAATTCAAGCAGCGCGCGCGGATGCACACCGATCATCCGATTGATGATGAACTCCAGGCGCGCCAGACCGACACCTTTGTGGGGGATGCCGGCAAAGTCGAAGGCCCGGTCCGGGTTGCCGACATTCATCATGATCTTGGTCGGAATGGACGGCAGCGAATCAAGCTCGATCGTCTTCTGCTCGAACGCAATCGCGCCTTCGTAGACGTAGCCGGTATCGCCTTCGGCGCAGGAGACCGTTACTTCGATGCCCTCGCGAATCGTTTCCGTCGCGTCGCTGCAGCCCACCACCGCCGGGATACCGAGTTCGCGCGCAATGATGGCCGCATGGCAGGTACGACCGCCGCGATTCGTAACGATCGCCGAGGCGCGCTTCATCACCGGCTCCCAATCCGGATCGGTCATGTCGGCGACCAGTACATCGCCACTCTGCACGCGGGTCATTTCCTTCACGTCGCGAATGATCCGTACCGGACCTGCGCCAATGCGTTGACCGATCGAACGACCGGTCGCCAGTACGGTGGATCGCTTGCCCTGCAGCGAGAAGCGCTGCACGACACGGCCCATGCGGCTTTGCACGGTTTCCGGACGGGCTTGCAGGATGTAGATCTTGCCGGTATCGCCGTCCTTGCCCCACTCGATGTCCATGGGACAGCCGTAGTGCGCTTCGATGGTCAGAGCCTGCCTGGACAATTCGAGCACGTCGCCATCGGTGATCGAGAAGCGGCGCCGCTCGTCCGCATCGACATCGACGGTCTTGATGCGGGCCTGCGAACCGGGTTCGCCGTACACCATCTTGATCGCTTTTGCCCCGATCGTGCGTCGCAGGATCGGCTCCTTGCCGGCGCGCAGCGCGTTCTTGTACACGTAGAACTCGTCGGGATTGACGGCGCCCTGAACGACGGTTTCGCCGAGTCCGTACGAGGCGGTAATGAACACGACATCGCGAAAACCCGAGTCGGTGTCGAGCGTGAACATGACACCGCTGGCACCGAGGTCGGAACGGACCATGTACTGAATACCCGCGGACAGGGCCACGACGTCGTGCGCAAAACCCTGGTGCACGCGGTAGGAAATAGCGCGGTCGTTGTAGAGAGAAGCGAATACTTCGTGGATGCACTTGAGCAATGCATCGCGCCCGCGGACATTCAGGAACGTTTCCTGCTGCCCGGCGAACGAGGCATCCGGCAGATCTTCCGCGGTCGCCGAAGAGCGGACGGCGACGGCAATCTCGCGCCCGTCGCTCATCTTCTCGAAGGCGTCGAGAATTTCCTTTTCCAGGCGCGGCGGGAACGGTGTGGCGAGAATCCACTGGCGGATTTTTGAACCGACCAGAGTCAGCTTGTCGACATCATCGACATCCAGTGCCGCGAGTTCCTGTGAAATGCGCTCGGCCAACCCTTCATGCTGCAGAAAGTCCCGGTAAGCCTGTGCGGTCGTGGCGAAACCGCCGGGTACGCTCACGCCCATGTTCGCCAGGTGGCTGATCATTTCTCCCAGCGAGGAGTTTTTGCCGCCCACCGTGTCCACATCGTGACGGCCAAGTTTTTCGAAAGCAACAATATAGGCGTTCAAGACAGTTCCTCTTGATCTGCGCAGTGTCCGGATGAAACACTCGGGATGAAGGCGCAGTGACTCGATGACAGAGTGAACAATGACAATGGATAGACGAACGGTTTTTTTTGTGTCTGACCAGACGGGCGTGACCGCCGAGACGATGGGTCACAGCCTGCTCACGCAGTTTGACGGGCAGGCATTCAGGCAAGTGACTTTGCCATTTATCTCCACTGTTGACAAGGCGGAAGAAGCGGTCCGGCGCATCAACGCGACAGCCGAACTGGAAGGCGTGCGACCCGTCATCTTCAGTACTTTACTGCAGGAAGACATGCGCAACATTATCAAGAGCGCGCATGGGTTGTTTCTCGATTTCTTCGACGCATTTCTCGGACCGCTGGAGCAGGAGCTGAATACCAAGTCCTCGCGCGCCCAGGGCAAGGCGCATGGCATGGCGGACATCGGGGCATACACGCTGCGCATCAACGCCACCAACTTCGCCTTGGCCAACGATGATGGGGCCATCACCCGCGATTATGATCGGGCAGACCTGATCATGGTGGGTGTGTCGAGGTCCGGGAAGACGCCGA
Source organism: Gammaproteobacteria bacterium (assembly GCA_020029545.1). Taxonomy (GTDB): domain Bacteria; phylum Pseudomonadota; class Gammaproteobacteria; order Steroidobacterales; family Steroidobacteraceae; genus Steroidobacter. The sequence goes on along the minus strand of JAIBJL010000040.1, from coordinate 5,455 downwards.
CTTGTCTTTACCTGGCCTTGCAATACGGTATTTTCGCCGCCAATTATCCATTCGCGGACGAGGAGTTCGAGAGCGGCAAAATACCGCAAGCGCTGGTCGTCCACCACCGCAAGCTGTACGGACTGACGATTGCGCCGGAACGTCTTCAGCAGATCCGCAACGAGCGCAAGCCGAACAGCAAGTACTCCTCGCCGGCACAGGTCGATTACGAAGTCCGTGCGGCGGAAGCCATCTTCCGACGCTACGACATTCCGTGCATCAATACCACCGAATGTTCCATCGAGGAGATTGCCAGTCGTATTCTGGACAAGACGGGAGTAGAGCGACGCTTGCGTCCTTAGCAGCCCGTTAAGGCCGCTTGCAAGACACTTGCAGCGGCAAGCGACAATCGCATGAGCCGTGATGCATGTCTCAGCCTTTGAAGCCAAATGCATTGCGGGGCTTCTGGTCGATCAAGATTGCTGTGTTATATTCGAATCATGATCGTTGCGACGCCACAGAACGATACTTACTGCGCGGTGAGCTGGCGCTCACGGCCGGGGAGTTTCGTGAGTCTGATGTCGCTGTATGAGAGCAACTACATTCGACTGCGTTCGCTGGTTCCGCAGCTGGAATCGATGGGCGGCTGGACTATCTCCACCGTGTCCGGCGACTGCCCGTTGCATCTGATGATCGAAGAGCGCAGTCGTTACACCACGACATTGACGCTGACCTACCTGTTCGATGCGGCCGAGGAGGGCATGCCGGCACTGCGCGATCCGGACCTGCAGATTCGCGTGTATCACGATGCGCGGCTGGCCGAAGTGCAGTCTTGCGCGCGCTGGCATCGGCATGAAGTGCTGGAATCGATTCGCTCCGAGTGCGCGCGTGCGCTCGGTGACCGCTGGCTGCGCAATATGATGCTGAACAAGTGGCTGGATTACTGCGTCGAGCGCGGCCATCATTTTCCCGTTTCCAGCCTGCCGCCTGGCTTGCCCGCGTCCGGCACCGCTGAAGTACTCTGAATCTGCAGGGCTTTGCCACTGCATCTACCACCGTCGTCCCGGCCAACCAGCTGCGCACGAGTATGTCTGACTGGCTGAGCAGTATTCGTCAGCGTCTTCCTGGCGCGGCAGAGCCGCCCCAGGACGAACGCCTGTTGCAGCTTTACTGGAACCGGGCCGAACTCAAGAAGGAAGTCACCCGACTCCAGAGCGAACGGGACAAGCTAGGGGAAGAATGCAGGAAGCAGGAAAGTGCGGTCACGCGCATGCGCGATCATCTGGAACAGCTGGAAGACTATCTGGGCAATCCGGAAGTCGCCCAGCATGCATTGATTTATTTCCAGTTGCGCAGCCTGTGGCGAGCTTGTGCGGTACGGTTGGGCCACTTCTGCAATGAGTTGCAGCGTGAGCAGGAAGAACGTGAACGCCGGCAGCAGCTGGCGGATTTCGATCAGAGTCGTGCTCGTCGTCTCGCCGACAGCGAACGCACGCTCAACGCAGCGCGCTCCCACGCAGAGGTTCTCGACGCGCAGCTCAAGCTGCTGGAAGCACGACTGCTGTCCATGCGCGGATTCTGGAATTATTTTCGTCGTCGTCGCCTGGCCGATGAAATCGAGATCGAACGTGAACGCTGGGATGCGGCTGTCACTCAGGTCACCGATCTGTCGGACGATCACGACGCCATCGAATCGGCACCGCCGCCGCCGTTTCCGGGCATCTCGATCGAAGGGCGCCGTCATGTGAACACTGCGTTGATCGCGTGCGCACAAGAGTTGCTGGCCCGGTTATCGCAGGGCGGCCTGGCGATGCTGGCGAAGGAAACCACCGCGCGTCGGGCATTCGATGTGCGCTACGGCGGCCGTGACGATTGCGCAAGGCTCATGGCCTTGCTGCGCGAAGCTGTAACCGTCGTCGGCGAGGACGATAGGGACATCAGCGGCAGCCTCCGGCAGCGCATCGAAGCGGTCCGTGCGAGCGCTGTCTATCGAGGGCCGACCGAGACCGTGGCAAGCGTCGATTCGGTGGCCACCGTGCCCATGCCCTCAATGCCTGTTCCCGGTCTTGAAATGTCCGGTCGCTCGGGAATCAATGTACTGGTGGACGATTATTGGAATCTGTCGCGGGCGCTGCTGCCCTGAGATCGTTCAGGGCGTCGCGGTGTTGTTGGCCTGCGGCTTGAGTTTAGACAGATACAACCCGCCCGTATTACTCAAATCCGCAGCAATCTGCGCAGCCTCGGTCAGGACTGCATCAGGCGGCTCGACTCCCGTCAGATCCGACAACTTCACCAACGGCTGTTCGCCGTGTGCCGTGCGCCGTGCGTTCTCACGCGTCAGGCGCGACTGTTCCAGTTGCTCGCGCTCAGTCATGCGCGCCTTCAAGTTCAGCGACAGGACTTTCTGCGTGCGGATCTTTTCGAATGCGTCCAGGTCGGCTATCAGCGAACGGAAGTCGGCATCCTGTGCGATGCGCTGATCGTGCGCCTGCTGCAGCAGCGAAAGGGTTGGCTTTATCTGCTCGGCTTTGCCGAAATCGACCGGCCGGATGCGGTCCCAGGGCAGGGCGCTTTCGCGTGTGCTCTCGCCGACTTCCTCGGTGCTGATCGCCGTCGGCATGGCGATGTCGGGCTGTACGCCGCGATGCTGGGTGCTCTCACCTGTGACACGGTAATACTTGCCGATGGTGACCGTGAGCTGGCCGAATCCCGGATCGGGTCCTAGCGCGTAGCGGTCCAGCGGATACAGATTCTGCACCGAACCCTTGCCGTAGGTCTGCTGGCCGACGATGAGTCCGCGATTGTAGTCCTGGATGGCGCCGGCAAAAATCTCCGAAGCGGAGGCGCTGAAGCGATCGACCAGCACAATGAGAGGCCCATCCCAGGCGATGGTCGGTTCAGGATCGTCAAGCACTTCGACGCGGCCACCGGTTTCGCGCAATTGCACGATCGGGCCGCCGGGAATGAACAGGCCGGAGAGGGCGGTCGCTTCGGTCAGATGTCCGCCGCCGTTACCGCGCAGATCCATGATCAGCGCGTCCATCTTGTCCTTCTTCAGCTCTTCGATCAGTTTCGCGACGTCGCGGGTCGTGCTGCGGTAGTCCTTCTCGTTTGCCGCTTTCGCTTCGAAGTCCTGATAGAAGCTCGGCACATTGATAATGCCGACCGTGAGTTCCTTGTCGTCGCGCTTGATCTTGCGTACCTGCTTCTGCGACGCCTGCGCTTCCAGCGTGACCTTGTTGCGCACCAGTTCGAGCTTTTTTTCCGGTGAACCCGGCGTCGCACCAGCCGGCAGAATCTGCAGATGCACGGTCGTGCCGACCTTGCCGCGAATCAGTTGCACCACGTCGTCCAGGCGCCAGCCGATGACATCGACCGACTTGCCGTTCTTGCCTTCGCCCACCGAGATGATGCGATCGTTGGCATTGAGCTGGCCGCTGGCCGCGGCTGGCCCGCCCGGCAGGATGTTCAGCACTGTGACATAGTCGTCGACCAGCTGCAGCGAGGCACCAATTCCCTCGTACGAGAGGCTCATCTGGATGCGATATTCCTCGGAGTTGCGTGGCGAGAAGTAGCTCGAATGCGGATCGAATACATGGGCGAACGCATTCATGAAGACTTCGAAAATATCATCGCTGGTGACCTGCTCCGTGCGCTTGAGCACCCGCTCGTAGCGCTTGTGCAGGATGTCCTTGGCTTCAGTCCAGTTCTTGTCGGTAAGCATGAGCGACACGGCATCGTTCTTTACGCGCTTGCGCCATATCTCGTTGAGTTCGGCGGACGACTTGGCCCAGGGTGCCTTGGCGCGATCGAACTCGAACGACTCATCGAGGGTGAAGTCCGGCTCCGTCTTCAGCAGATCCAGCGCGTACGCCACGCGTTCCCGGTTGCGTGATTGAAAGCGGTTGAAGATGGCAAATACCGGTTCGAGTGTGCCGTTGACGACGGCATCGTCGAGCTGGTACCGGTAGCGTTCGAATTCGGCGAGGTCGCCGGCCAGGAAATAGCTGCGCGAGGAATCCAGCTGCTCGATGAACCTATCCAGCACCAGGGATGACACCGGATCGTTGATCGGCGACTGGCGGTAGTGCGAGCGCTCGATCACGTTGCTAACCAGCTTGCTCACGCGTCGCTGGCGTTCGGTTGGCGACAGATCCTGGCTGGAAGTGCTATTCGCAACCGCTTTTGCCGCCGGGACCGGCGCCTGGGCAGTGCCGGCGAGCAGGCCGCAGACAATCAGCAGTGCCGGGACACCGATGAGCAGGCTGACACGCCGCCGACGCCTGGTGGCGGGCGGTGCGGAGTCACGGGAAGGCAACTGATACACTGTGTCACGTCCTCATTCGGTGTCGGTCCAGTCGGGTCTTGTGCCGTGCAACGGCGACAAGAGCGGCTGAACCTGCGGTCACGGCCCTGTCTGCGATAACCAGGTGTCTAACCAAATACACGGGCCAAATACACGGGCCAAATACACGGGATCGCCGGTTACAACCATTCGCGGGCCAGCTTCCCTGCGCCGAGACCAAGGCAATGCCAAGGTCAGAGCGTTAGGCTAGATAGCCCCATCAAGCCAATCAAGTACTACCGCTCAAGTATCTGCAGTCTGGAAATCATGCAATGCGTCCTTTGACTGTCCTCAACGCCATCATCTTCGGTTCCGCTGCGGCGATCACCTTCGGGCTCACCTCGGTGATCATCATCTACCTGGTCCTCAAAGGGCGTCATCCCGAACTTGCCACGGAATTCGTGCCGCTGCTCAAAAGCAGTGCGCAGTTTGCACTATTGGCTGCCGTTTCCGGCGCCAGTCTGCTGGCCATGCTGAAGGACTTGCAGTGGCGTTGGATTGCGCAAACCGCCATGTGGTTCACTACGGTGGCGATCGGGCTGCTCTACTGGCCTCGCTGAATTGGGGAACATCCTTCGCGGCCGCTGCCATTCATCCATGAATTACGACACTCATGCGGGAAGCCATTCACCGAAGCTAAGGGTTGCGCAGTGGCATGGGATCGCAGCATCTTAAGGGAATGAAAGGCGCCGTTTCATGCCCCAACCGGGATGATCCAACGGCGAGGTGGAATCGAGCATGCGTTTGAGCCTACGCGGAGCTGTACTGCTGGTCAACGAGGCGGGAAGCGTGTCCGCCGTAGGGGTTACCGAGCGTGCACTGGGTGGCTTAAGTCTGACGAAGAATTAAGTCCGGACGCAATGGCGCTGACTTGAAGTGTTTGCCCGCGACTCGACTTGAACCGACTGTCTTAGCGAAAGGGCCTGGGGCGTGGGGCCTAGGTAGGAGGCTCGAATGTGCCAGCGTGTACCCCGATCCGTTTCCTGCCCAGGCCCCGCGCCCCAGGCCCCCCAAGGCCTTATGGGTAGCGGCAATTGTGGCGCTCGCTGCTAAGCAAGCACCATTCAAGTCCGGACGGAATCCAGCTGGAAACAGCCAGTTAGCTGATCGAGCGGACCTGATCAGCGCGCT
>JAIBJL010000279.1 GCA_020029545.1 Gammaproteobacteria bacterium | reverse complement strand
CGCTGTGCCTGATGGCAACCGCGCTGCCAAACACGTCCGTCGCGGAGACGCGCGTCGACACCTACAACGGCGCGACGTGTATTTCCTATCCACCGTTCAACACCAACAACGGCCTGCCCTACCAATCCTGGCTCTACGGATTCGGACAAGGGGCGTATTGTCATTTCCAGGTGCCCGATGGATGGACGGTCGACGACATCTCCTACGTGCTGTTCGAAGGTTCTTCGTCGACGAGTTTGGACAACATTCGCGTTCGCCTCTGCGTCTACTACCGCATGTCGCAGACGTGCGGAGCGGAACGCACCATGTCCGGCACCAGCGGCATCAACTGGGTAACCTTGCCTGCTTCGATGCCCAACTACGTAACCGGCGCCTATCTGAGCGTGTCATTCCCGGCGGGTAAGGTGTCGACCTTCCAGAACTTCATGCCGGTCTGGCAGCGTACGGTGATCAACTTTGCGCACGTTCCCGATACGGCGCCGCAAGCCCTGCAGCAACGCAACACAGAGTTCGTCAGTATCCAATCGTGGCGCAACCAAGCCGCAACCGATTTCTCGACTCAGCCGCGCAGCGAAGCGTGGGCACGTGAAAAAGAATCGAGCCTGCGTCGCGCTGCCCTCAACTCGCCGCTGCCGCAGGGCTTGATCGAATCGTTGGACTGCCGACAGACGCAATGCCGGGCAAACACCACGCTGGCATCCAACCTCGACGGCAACACGCTGCAAGTTCAGCTGAGCAACGTCAAGCACTGGGTCGAATCTCTACCGGAGTGCCAGTACTCGGTACTGCACGATCTCACCGAGAAAGGTCAGAGCATCGAAGTGCTGGCTCGTTGCGACTCGCAGTAATCGAACGACTTGCGCATCGTCTCGCAATGAGGTGTTCGATCGAACATCTCATCGCGCACCGACGATAACGACCCGCGTCGAGCAATTTCAGGACGCAATGTCGAACCTGCGTCGATCGGTCTCATCGGGAAAGACCACCTGCGCGCCACCGATGATATACCGACACGGCGGGCTCTGAAGCCGGCATATGCTCCGCTAGATCGGATCGGCAGACAGCGTGCTGCCACCACCGGCCACCACCCATCTGCCGCTATCGATCTCCGCTGACCCGCTCGGAAAATTTGTCCAGCCAATCGCTGTGCCTTTCTTACGGTCTCGACATCGTTAGCTTCGCTCGACGAGACATTTGTTCGAACGGCGACGTTGCGCATGGCTGCGCCATCATCGTGAAGCGCCTCGATGCCCAGACGCACAGCAAGGTGAACATCAATGATGCTGCGGGATTGATTTGGAGAGCGGGATTCGGGCAGGATCGGATCGCACCATCGGCCGGTCACGCGCTTCTGACGAATCCCTTGTGATATGTCATAGGTATCTCTGACACGGCGAAGCACAAACAATGGAGGGACATAACTGCCACGAAAATTAATTTCGCAGATTCCTCACGATCCAACGTCCCGTTGGAGACATCACAAAGATCGATAACCTGAAGGAAGCGCAGTGCCATGAAATGGTTCTTAAAGGGATTGCAAAAATATGCTGTGTTCAATGGTCGGGCGGGGCGACGCGAGTTTTGGCTCTATTGTTTGTGCGGCTATCTCATTGGCGTCGTTCTATACCTCATCGACCTGAACATCGGCAGTTACACCGTCTGGTACGGCATACGTTACGGACTGCTATGTAGCCTCTTCACAGTGTTTCTGCTCATACCCAACACATCGGTGTCCGTGCGGCGCCTGCATGACAGCGGCAAAAACGGCTGGTGGATGTTACTGCTGTTGATTCCCATCATTGGCAGTGTCGTTCTCACGATCTTCTGGTGCTTGGCCAGCGAGCCGAGGGACAACGTCTACGGTCCCGCTTCAGCGGCGTAGCAAACCTGAAAAGACTGTGAGGCCCCGCGGCGGCAGCGATCTATAGTCTTTCCGACCACGACGGCGATTGAGGTCGCCGACGTGGCGTTGACAAATTTTCATTGCTTGCCGCCCGCGGTGGCGACACCGGTTCCGATCAAAACGCCGGTTCCCTATCAATTATTGCTTGCATGCAATTGCACGTTCGTGCATAAACGTGTCCTGCCAAGCGCGACTGGTATATCAACGATACGGGCCGGCGCAGACTTGGTTGGGCACACGTGCTGATGAACGTCGAACACGCAGGGAGGGAACCATGTGTAAGTCATCGGTTTTGCTAGCGACAAGCATGCTGGCGGAACACTCGGCAGCTTTAGACTCGAACAATGAAATTCATTTTCGCCAGCGTTGCGGCTCATGGGAGGGAAATCCGGGGTCTGAGCACCTGGATTTCAAGCATCCAATAATGCCGTCGCGCATCGGCAAAAAAATCATCCATTACAGCGTTTTCACGGATGCGGAAATCCGGGAACTGGATCGCACCACGTAACTACCGAGCGTTTCTCCGGTTTTCTTCGGGCTCCAATTCGCTCATTGGGAGGCGTACGACATGGATTTGCCCCTCACCCCACTCGAGTTCGCGCGACGCTCACGCAAGCTTCACGCGCATCGGGAAGCCGTCGTGGACGGCACTACACGTTTCACGTACGAACAATTTTTCGAACGGTGCGATCGCTGGTCGGCGGTGTTGCAGCAACGACTCGGCGTAAAACAAGGCGACCGTGTCGCCGTCATCGGACCGAACACACACGCAATGCTCGAAGCGTTCTACGCGATACCGCAACTCGGCGCAGTGCTCGTTCCCGTCAACTACAGGCTCCACGCTAACGACTTCGCCTACATGCTGGAGCACAGCGGCGCGTGCGTCGTCTGCGTGCACGCGAATCATCTGGAGGCCGTCGACTCCATACGTGATCGCATTCCCGCGGTGAAACACTTCGTGGCTTTCGAAGGCGCGCGTCCCGGCTGGCTGGACTACGAGACGGCACTTCAGGCGGGCGCGGCTGAGTTCCATCGGCCGGTCGTCAGCGAGGACGACCTGCTGACCATCAACTACACAAGCGGCACGACTTCGCGTCCCAAAGGCGTCATGCTGACTCATCGCAATGCCTGGATAAACTCGATCGGCACGCTGTTGCATCAGCCGCTGTCGATGGCAGACCGATATCTTTGGACACTGCCGATGTTTCACGTGAACGGCTGGTCATACGTGTGGACCGTGACTGCCGCAGGCGCAACGCATGTGTGTCTGGGCAAAGTCGATGCAAGCAACATCTTCGAGCAGGTGCGAGAGCAGAACATTACCGTGCTCTGCGCCGCGCCGACGGTACTCATCATGATGGCCAATGCGCCTGCCGGCCTGCGACGCAATGCGCCTCCCGGCGTGCGCGTAATAACCGGCGGCGCGCCACCCGCACCGGCCACGATCGAGCGTTTGGAGCACGAACTCGCATGGCAAGTACGTCATGTGTACGGCTTGACGGAAACGGCACCGTTCATCCTGATGTGCGACTCGCGTCCCGAGGACGCCAACCTCAACGCCACCGCGCGGGCATCGATCAAGGCGCGTCAGGGCGTCGAACTACTGACCTCGGGTGAGCTGTTGGTCGTCGATTCCGCAGGAAGCGAAGTTCCGCACGACGCTCAGACGCTGGGAGAAATCATTGTCCGCGGCAACTCCGTAATGAAGGGCTATTACCGTGATCCGGCAGCCACGGCCCAGGCGCTGCGCGATGGCTGGTTTCACACCGGCGATGCGGCCGTGGTGCATGCCGACGGCTACGTGGAAATCCGCGATCGCTTCAAAGACGTGATCATCAGCGGCGGCGAAAACGTCTCCTCCATCGAAGTCGAACGCACGCTGCTGCATCACCCCGATGTCGTGGAAGCTGCCGTCGTCGGCGTGACGGATGAGAAGTGGGGCGAAACACCACACGCATTCGTCGTTTTGCGCACTGGCTCGGAGCCGAGTCGAGTTGGGCTGCGGGAATTTTGCCGCGAGCGTCTCGCGCATTTCAAAGTGCCCAGCCAATTCAGTTTCGTTACCGATCTGCCGAAAACCGCGACTGGGAAAATTCAGAAGTTCGTGCTGCGCGGAAGCTCCAGCGCGATTCATCGGCAATAACAGCGCGGACGCTGCAGGGAGGGCCAATGATCAATGCTCAAGTTACGACTTTGCTCGAACGGTTGGCGCGTTCGACGTTCCCGCCGTACCACGAATTGCCGCCGGCGGTAGCACGCCGCCTGTATCGCGAGACGCGCGCGCATGTGCAGACTCCGCCGCCCGTCGTCCAGTCCACCGCGCTGAAGCTCGCGCCGGGACTGGCTGGCCCGGTGCCGCTGCGCGTCTATCGGCCGCTGGGTTCAAAACCGGAAGACTTCCTGCCCGCGCTGGTTTTCTTCCATGGCGGCGGTTGGACGATCGGAGACCTCGACACTCACGATGTTCTTTGTCGCGCATTGTCGAACGAAGCGCACTGTGCCGTCCTATCGGTCGAGTACCGTGTAGCGCCGGAAGCGTCGTTCCCGGCGGCGGTCGATGATGCGTTCGCCGCGCTTCAGTTCGCCTTCAAGTCCGCCGCCTCACTCGGCATCGACGCTGCGCGAGTGGCCGTCGGCGGCGACAGCGCCGGCGGCAACCTCGCTGCCGTTGCGGCCATTTTGGCGCGCGACGCCAACCTGCCGCCGCTGGCACTGCAGTTGCTCCTGTATCCGGCGACGGACCAGCGCATGTGCCACGCATCGATCGATCGCAATGGCGAGGGTTACTTGCTGACCAAGCAAACCATGCGCTACTTCCGAAGCAACTACTTGCCTGACAAATCGACTTACACGGACTGGCGTGCCTCGCCGCTGCTCGCGCCGGCACTCGCCGGTGTGGCGCCGGCTCACATCGTCATTGCCGGATACGACCCGCTGTGCGACGAAGGCGCAGCCTATGCCGAGCGGCTCGAACGCGAGGGTGTCGCGAGCCGGTGCGTCGAGTACGACGACATGGTGCATGGATTCATGACGATGAATCGCGTGCTCGATGCCGCCGACCTCGCCGTTCGCGATTGCGCGCTTGCGTTGCGAAACGCGTTCGAACGCGCAGCGTCAACCGACCGCGTGACCCTGGCGCGTGCGCGACAACACGAGCGCGCCGGGAGCGCATGATGAGCGCAGCCATCGAGTGCCGAAAGATTTCCAAAACCTACACGCGCGGCCGGCAAACCGTGACCGTGCTCAAGGACCTCGACCTGGAAATCGAGTCCGGGGAATTCGTCGCGCTCATGGGGCCGTCAGGGTCCGGCAAGACCACGCTGCTCAATCTGATCGCCGGACTCGATAGTCCGGTTGCGGGGGAGCTGCGAGTCGGAGGCGAACGCATCGATCGACTCTCGGGTCCCGCGCTGGCGCGCTGGCGAGCGCGTCACATCGGGTTCGTCTTTCAGTTCTACAACCTGCTGCCGGCGCTCACGGCAGAGCAGAATGTCGAGGTGCCGCTGTTGCTCGCCAATCTGCCGAAGCAGCGGCGGCGCAGACATGTCGGCGCAGCATTGCAGCTGGTGGGTCTTGCCGATCGCGCGCAGCACAAGCCGAGCGAGCTGTCGGGCGGTCAACAGCAACGCGTGTCGATCGCCCGAGCGATCGTGCCGGACCCGCTGATTCTCGTCTGCGACGAGCCCACCGGCGATCTGGATCGCGACAGCGCTGAAGAAGTGCTGGAGCTGTTGCGCATGTTGAACGAGCGGCATGGCAAGACCATCGTCATGGTCACGCATGATCCCAAGGCAGCCGAATACGCGTCTCGGCAACTGCACGTCGACAAGGGCCTGTTGATTTCCCCGGCCTTGAGTGCGGTTGAGTACCAGGATGCCGCCGACGCCGTGCAGCTGGCGGGTCCCGTCTACGGCAACCTGATGCCGGCGAACGCCGTGGAGGCGTATCCGGTTCGAATCGCGAGCCATGCCGTTGCGCGCGCCGTGACCGCGAGACCGGCTGGCGAGCAAGCGGTGACTATTCTCGGTGACTGCGGCGCGCGCGCGCCGGAGCACCCGAAGTCGGATGAGGAGTCGCCGATCACGCCTGCGCCGAGCGCTGCAACGAACGTGGCGGACGTTGTACAACCGTCTTCGGAACAGGCGGCGGCCGAGCAACCCGAGCCGCAGCCGGCAACGAGAATCGAGCGCGGCCACAACGGCAGAGGCACGCTCATCGCCGGCGCAGCAGCGCTAGTGGTTCTGGTTGGTGCGGGCGCCTGGTATCTCACGGCACACGTCGGCACGCGTGCGACCATGCGCAACGCACCTGTCGAGACGAACACGGCACCCGCCGAGGTGCGGCAAAGCGCGTCCGACCCGTATCTTGAACTTGCGCAGCGCGCATTCGAGTCAGCTGCGTACGTAACACCCAAAGGCGTAAGTGCCTTCGATCTCTACCGCAAGGTGCTCGCGGCAGATCCGACCAACGCTGCGGCGCACGAGGGTATTCGCTCGGTGGCCGATGCCTTGCTCGTCAGCGCTGAACGCGCCCTGCTCGACCAGCATTTCGACGCCGCAATCCAGGCGTTGGAACAGGCGCGCACGGTGGATGCGGACCACCCGCACTTGGAGTTTGTCGCACGACAAGTCGAAACAGAGCGCGAACGCTTCGAACGCACTCAAGAGAGCACGGTTACGATCGTTGCCAAGGCGTCACAGGTTACGCCGCCACCGAGCGCCAACACTCCCCCACGGGTGGAGGCGACGGCGAAAGCATCACCCGCAGCCCCCTCGCCGGCCGCAACGGATGCGACACCCAATGTGACGCTCACGCCA
>JAIBJL010000609.1 GCA_020029545.1 Gammaproteobacteria bacterium | reverse complement strand
ATGCGCTGGCCGCGGACCTCGGCGGGCATTGCAGGCGGAATGCGCCAGCGCAGGCGCGGCTCGCGCACGATCAATTCGATGATTTTGTGCCCCACGGCATGCGGCGCAATACCGCTGCGTGTGGTTTCTACTTCGGGAAGTTCGGGCATGTGGATGAGGGATTGCTGCAGTTAGCGACGGAATAGGGAATCGCTCATTTGAATGGGCAGGACGGCTTGGTTATAGTCCGCCGCCATTGCTTTTTGTTCATGTTGTTCCACTCTTACTCATTGCAGGGCCTGCCGTGAATCTGGATTTTCTCTACGGAGTGCTGAATCTCAGTTTCTGGGGATACGTGCTGGCTGCGCTCCTGATGGTGCAGTTCACCTTCATGGGAGTCACGTTGTACCTGCACCGCGATGCGACTCATCGCAGTCTCGACCTCCATCCTGCGCTGCGACATCTGTTCCGCTTCTGGCTATGGATGAGCTCCGGCGTAGTCACCCGTGAATGGGTGGCGGTACATCGCAAACATCACGCGCGGTGCGAAACGACCGAAGACCCACACAGCCCGGTAGTGTATGGCCTCAAGAAAGTCTTGCTCGAAGGTGCTGAGCTATACCAGGCGATCTCACGCGATCCGGAATTGCACGCCAAATTCGGTCGCGGCACGCCCGATGATTGGCTGGAGCGCAATCTCTACGCTCGCCACCGCAACAAGGGCATTGTGCTGATGGTCCTGGCGGACCTGGTGCTGTTCGGTGTGCCCGGTATCATCATTATCGCAGTGCAGATGCTGGCGATCCCTGTGATGGCAGCCGGTGTGATCAACGGCATCGGTCACTACTACGGCTATCGCAATTTCGAATGTCCGGACGCGGCACGCAACATCATGCCGTGGGGCTTTATCGTCGCCGGCGAAGAGCTGCACAACAATCATCATGCATTTCCGAGTTCCGCGAAGTTCTCCATTCATCGCTGGGAATTCGATATCGGCTGGCTCTATATCCGTATTTTCCAAGCCTTTGGGTTGGCCAAGGTCATTCGTGTCGCGCCGGAACCGGCTCGCGATATAGCGCGCAAGCACGTCGATCTGGAAACTGTCCGCGCCGTGATCATTAACCGCATGCATGTGCTGCGCGATTACACGCGCACCGTGACCCTGCCGGTGTTTCGGGATCAGCTGCGCGATGCTGGCGGCCAGATGAGTCGTCGGGTGAAGAAACTGTTGGTGCGTGAGCCGGTACTGCTCGATCACAACGCCCAGTCGAAACTTCGCGAGGTGCTGGCCGGCAATCAGGCGTTGCAGACGGTGCACGAATTCCGCGAGCGCCTGCGCGTGCTCTGGAACGGCTCGAACATGAGCAACGAAAACCTGCTGCAGCATCTGAAAGACTGGATCGCGCAGGCCGAGGCGAGCGGCATCAAGGGTCTGCAAGAGTTCGCCGCCAGCCTGCGGGGCTACGCGTTGCAGCCGTGAGGAATGCCACCGAGCTGGCATTCCTCTTGTCTCGCGCAGCGCGAGACAAGATCAAGATAAAGACATTTGTTAATTGGATAGACGGACTCAATCAGCGTTCATCTCGCGACAATCTTGATTGCGGCGCTGGCCTTGGCAGCGCCATAAAAAAACCCGCCAGTGGCGGGTTTTTTGTTTTGAGGAGCTACTGGGAGCGACGAAAACTATTTGATCTTCGCTTCCTTGTAAGCCACGTGCTTGCGAACCTTGGGGTCAAACTTCTTGACCTCCATTTTGTCCGGATGCAGACGCTTGTTCTTGGTCGTGGTGTAGAAATGACCGGTGCCGGCGGTGGACAACAGCTTGATCTTTTCGCGCATGGTTCAATGCTCCTTAAGGAGATCTGTAGCAGAGTTCTGTTCAGACCTTCACGCCGTCGGCCCGCAATTCGGCGACGACCTTCTCGATCCCGCGCTTTTCAATCGTACGCAGGCCATGAATCGATACGCGCAGCTTGACGAACCGCTTCTCCGACTCAAGCCAGAAACGCTGATCGTGCAGATTCGGCAGGAAGCGACGTCGACGCCGGTTGTTGGCGTGCGATACGGTATTACCCGACATCGGGCCCTTGCCCGTAATCTGACAGACTCTCGACATGGCTGCTTCCTCGACATGCCCGGGCGCGGCAAGGCCGGCTGGGACCGAAAATGAGTCGCGCTTTATACCAGCCGGAGGGCGTCCGGGCAAGAAGGCGCCGTGCAGGGCCAGCGGGTCAGCCGGTCCCCTGGCCAGAAACGGAGCGGAACTGCTCGATTCCTGCTCTAGTCTGGCCAGCTTACCCGCTGATCCGTTCCATCCCATCGGGCAACTCTCGCCCATGCCGGCTCGAAAACGCTGCCTCCATCATTTCATTAAGCCACTCGGCCCAAAAGGAGGGTATCAGCCCGGTTGAGGTTCTCGACCGCGTGACGATGCAAGTCTTCGCGCGCATCCTGTTCCACCTGGAGCATGAGACTGCCGATCGCAACCCGATGGAGTTACCGCTGGGTGCTCTGGCGCCACCGTTGCAACCCG
>JAIBJL010000608.1 GCA_020029545.1 Gammaproteobacteria bacterium | reverse complement strand
GTGCGAGATCAGCACCTTGCTGCGGTCGGTCGGGCGGCGGACGAATGGGACGAGAAAATGCTGCCCGTGCCAGAACGCCAGGATGACCGGCAGGTCCGGATCGACGCGCGCGTATAACTCGGTTAAGGGCACCACCTGACGGTTGGTTTTAAAGACGAAGCTCAGATATTTGGCGACCGCCCGGGCGCCCGCCTTCTTGACCCAGCTTTGATGCAGGAGACGTCTCGAGGACAACATTGATCGCGGCTGCTTCGGTTGGCGCGGGCCTCAGGTCAAGCCGATCTTTCGCGGCTGCGCCATTCCATCGCCGCGCCCCAGCTGGCGATTGCGGCCAGCGCAAGCGAGATCAGCACGTTGTAGCCGGCGAGCGAGAGGCCGAGGAAGCGCCACTGCACCTCGTCGCAGCGGATCACTTTAACACTGTCCAACCGCTGCAGCAGCGTGCCGGCGCTGCCGAGATCGACGACCGGGCCGGAGCAATCGGTCGGGCCCTGCCAGAACTTCCATTCGACGCCGGCGTGATAGGCCCCTAACCACGCATTGGCGAGGGCCGCGAACAGAAGCACGGCAAACCCGGCCAGCACGACCTGCCGCGGCGCCCCGCGCGCGGCGGCAAACGCCACCGCCAGCGCGAGCGGCCCGGCCAGATAATAGGCGTAGCGCTGTTCGAGGCAGAGTGGACAGGGCCGGATATCCAGCACGAGCTGGAAGAACCAGGCCCCCGCCAACGTCGCCGCCGCCACGGCCGCAATCGCCAGCGCCGCAACGGCCGCCGGATCGGCGGCAAGCCGCGCGGGCGGGGAATGGGTGGCGGTCGATGTCACGGACGTTCTCCGGAGCATGGGTCCATGCTCAAACAGGCCATAGCGTCCTATCCCGCCACCACGGCACTGTCGAGACACGCCACAATCACATCCGCGCGGGTTGACCCGGAAGCGCCGCCCGCTATATTCCGCCCGCTTCGCCGCACCGGCCCTTAAGGCCCGCGACCGAAGGCCCCTGTGGCGGAACTGGTAGACGCGCTCGACTCAAAATCGAGTTCCGCAAGGAGTGCTGGTTCGATTCCGGCCAGGGGCACCAGATTGAAAGCACAAGCAATAACAACAACTTACGCGCTTGGTTCGATTCCTTCTTTTCAGGAAAATTTTCGCGGCGCATTAAAGGCATATGCAGGTTTGCGGCAGCAAATCGAAGCCTGAGATCAACGAGGCAAATTCCGTGTACGCTCTGCAGCCGTCCGTTTTGTTGGTATCGGGGAGCAAACGTTCATGGCGAATTTAGAAGGTGGAGAAAGTCAAACGCGGCAGGAGCGTCGCGGTGCGCGACCCCAAGACCATCGAGGTGCTCGAGCTGCGCGTCGGCTACGCCAAGGATCGCTTCGGCAAGCTGTGCAGGCAGGACATCAAGCGTCCGGACGTGCTCGCTTTCATGCGTTCAAACGCCACACCTACACGCGCCATGACTGACACTTCTGAGGGCGTTTCCTCGACAGGCGGAGCAGATTGACCGCGGCCCTCCGAAGGCAAAGGTCACACGTTCGAATCGTGTCGGGTGCGCCAGTTTTTCTTTATTTTATTTTACAGCGCGATATGTGCGCACGAACAGGAGTGCCAAGTCTCTTTCGTTCGAGCGAGTAAGCAGTCTGGAGAAAGTCGCCTCCATGTTCGAGCAACTGGGCAACCGACGCTGTCAGCCGGAATCTCGCCGGTCTGACACGCTCGCAACGGTGTCGTGAAAAACACCGCGATCAATCCCAGCTGACCCCGCCCGTCGCCGCAGCACCAGCGATGTCTTTGCTATCTGATCGCCCTGCCGCCATCGACGCTCAGCGCGACGCCGGTGATGAACCCCGCCTCAGGGCTGCACAGGAACGCCGCAGCCGCGGCCTGATCTTTAACGGTCGAAATGCGTTTTAGGGGATGCAGCGCAACCCGATCCGGACCGCCAATTGCGCCCTTAGCCAGAATATCTTGGACCATTGGTGTATCGACCGTGCCCGGGCATATCGCATTGACGCGGATTCCGTCGTCGGCCAGTTCCAACGCCAGTGCGCGCGTCATTGCCACTACACCGCCCTTGCTGGCAGCATAGGCGCTATGGTGCAGACTGCCGCGCAATGCATCGACAGACGCAAGATTGAGGACCGCCGGCGCATTCCCCTTCTTCAGAAGTGGCAGCATCTCGCGGCACCCGAGGAACGCGCCGGTCAGATTCACCGCAATAACCTCGTTCCACATCTCGAGCGTCGTCTCCCCGAGCGGCGCTTCCCGCAGGATGCCCGCGTTGTTCACCAGCACGTCCAGCCGCCCGAACTCTTCGCCTATCCGTCCGGCCAAGGCGGCCCAGTCGTTCTGCGACCGCACATCACCCTTCGCGACTCTCGGAGCGTCAGGCAGGACGACATCGAAGCGAAACACCACCCATTCATTCTGCTCGAACCGGTCGGCGATCGCTTGGCCGATTCCGCTTCCCGCACCGGTTACGATGGCTATTCTAGGCGAAGTTTTGGGCATCGCAC
>JAIBJL010000278.1 GCA_020029545.1 Gammaproteobacteria bacterium | reverse complement strand
GCAGATCTGAAGATCTCGCGCTGCGAACTTCCTAGCCCGGATGGTTCGTGAACGAGTGGCGTCAGTGGCTGGCGCAGGCTGATGCGATGTGCCAGTTCGTGGATAGTGCAGTCTAGCGAGCCAGTGGCGATCGATGCATTTCCGAAGCGCCGCTCTGCCGCTCCGCTTCGGCCACTTTGATCTCCGCGGTGCCGATCATCCTGGCAGCAGGTAGCGCGGCGCTGATGAAGATGGCGATCGGGATGAGCACCCAGAGAACCTCGATCAAGGCACGAGGACGGAAGTTCGCGCGAGTGCCGCCGCTCTCTGTACGGAATGTCGCGATAGAGTAGACCATCACGCCGAACACGAGCAGGGCGATCAGCGTGCAACATGCAAGGATGGAGATGGCCATGACCCGCTCTCGTGAATGTGGGTTAGCGCACGAACGATGCGATGCGTGTCAAAAACGTATAGTCGCCCTCGATCGCCATCAGACCGATCAATACCAGCAGTGTCAGCGGCGTGATCAGAATTACCAGCTTGAGGGCGAGGCGTTCCCAGGCCACATGCATGAAGATCGACACGATGAATCCGGCTTTCAGGAGCATGAAGCTGATAATCAGCGCCCAGCGCAATGGCCCGTGCAGCTGGAAGTAATCCACCATGTAGGAGCAGGCGCTGAGTACGAACAGCAACATCCATATCCATAGATAGATCCGAATCGGATGCTGCTGCCCGCCGTGCGCCGGCGCGTGCGCAGGTGCCGCGGCATGGGAGGAGTCTGCGGAAGGAAGCTGCGTGACAGCCTGGTCCATGTCGATCACCACAAGTAGAAGAATGCGAAAATGAATACCCACACGAGATCCACGAAGTGCCAGTACAGGCCCGCGACCTCGACCGTTTCGTAGGTCCCTTTGCGATCGTAGAATCCCGACAGTACGCGACTCGCCACGACGGACAGGTAAATCACGCCGCCCGTCACATGCAGGCCGTGAAATCCGGTGATCATGAAAAATGACGAGCCGAACTGCGCGGCGCCCATGGGATTGCCCCACGGACGCACGCCCTCGTCGACGATCAGCTTGGTCCACTCGAACGCCTGCATGCCGACGAATGAAATTCCCAGCGCCGCCGTGGCGAACAGCAGCGCGGCGGTTCGCTGCCGATGGCGCTGATAACCGAAATTCACGGCCATCGCCATCGTGCCGCTGCTCGTGATCAGTACCATTGTCATGATCGCGATCAGCAGCAGCGGAACGGTCGTTCCGCCCACGGTCAACGCGAACACTTCGCTGGGGTTGGGCCACAGTTCGGTCGTCGACATGCGCACGTTCATGTACGACGTCAGAAAGCAGGTGAAGATGAATGTGTCGCTGATGAGGAAAATCCACATCATCGCCTTACCCCACGGCACGGGGAACGCTTGCTTGTCTGCAGCGAAGTCGGCTGAAGCGCCGCGTAGTCCGTCGGGCTGTGCCGGCGCCGGTACACTCATCGATGCGTTTTGCGTCATGGTGATTTCCGATTTCGGCGCGACTTTAGATCGACCTCAGGTCGCGAGCAGCAAGGTGAACAACACGAGCCATACCAGCAGCAGGTAGTGCCAGTACACCGCACACAAATCGATGCTTAGGCGAATGTCGATGAGCTCGGTATCTTTGTGGCGCATGCGAATCAGGGTTCTTGCCCAGACCACCAAACCGCCCAGCAGGTGCGCACCGTGCACGGCGGTAAGGACATAGAAGAATGCCAGCGCCGGCTCCTGAGGCGTGAATCCCACAGCAACCTGCAGCTCGCGCCATGCATAGAGCTGGCCGGCAAGAAACGTCAGTGTCAGCAGGCCACCTATCAACAGGGAGTCGTGCGTGCGTTTGCGCTCGCCTCGCGCCACATTCATACGCGCCCACTGCATCGCGATACTGCCGAGCACGAGCATGCCGCTGTTCAACCACAACACGCCGGGTTCGGACACCGGGTGCCAGTCGTGCATGTCCTGCGCGTGGCCGTGTCCCATCCGCATCGAGTAGGCGGTCATGAACAGCGCGAACAATGAAGAAACCACCGCCAGGAAGATCCACAGCCCGACCTTCGCGGGTGGCATTCGCGCTGCGCCCAGCGCGCTCGTCTCGCTGGCAGAGAGCTGCTCCCACGGCCGCGCTCGCAACTTGCGCACGAGCACCGCCCAGACCAGGACGCCGGTGAGCAGCGCAACGTAGGCAGCGGACAGGCTCATGTGTGCTTGCCCGAATCGTGCGACGCCGGCGCATGCGCATCCACCGGAACATTCTGTGGGATGAAGTCATCCGGCGCGCCGGGTACGCTGTAATCGTAGGCCCAACGATGCACCACGGGCAGGTCCTTGCCCCAGTTGCCATGCTTCGGTGGAGTATCTGTCGTCTGCCATTCGAGCGTCGTCGACTTCCATGGATTGCCCCCCGCAGGTTTGCCACGGAAATACGACCACACCAGATTGAACAGGAAGACCATCTGTACCGAAGCCACGAACAGCGCCGAAATCGTGATCCAGCGATTGGCGGTCTGCACGGACGGAGGAATGAAATCGATCGCGCTGCTGTAGGCGTAATAGCGGCGCGGCACACCAAGAATGCCCATGTAGTGCATGGGCAGGTAGATCGCATAGGTACCGAGAAAAGTGCACCAGAAATGAATCCTGCCCAACGTCTCGTTGAGCATCCGGCCAGTGATCTTTGGATACCAGTGATAGATCGCCCCGAACACCACCAGAATGGGAGACACACCCATCACCATGTGGAAGTGCGCGACGACAAAGTAAGTACCCGACAGCGGTACGTCGACCGTCACGTTGCCGAGGAACAGGCCTGTCAATCCGCCATTGACGAAAGTGAAAATGAAGCCCAGGGCGAACAGCATCGGCAAGGTCAAGTGCACGTCGCCGCGCCAGACAGTCAATACCCAGTTGTAGACCTTGATGGCAGTGGGCACGGCGATGATCAGCGTTGTCGTGGCAAAGAAGAATCCGAAATAAGGATTCATGCCGCTCACGTACATGTGATGTGCCCACACGACGAAGCTCAGGCAGCCGATGGCGAGAATGGCCCACACCATCATGCGGTAACCGAAAATATTACGGCGCGCGTGCGTACTGAGCAGATCGGACACGATGCCGAATGCCGGCAGTGCGACGATGTAAACCTCAGGGTGGCCGAAGAACCAGAACAGGTGTTGAAACAGCAGCGGACTTCCACCAGTGTGCGGCATGGTCTTGCCCATCGATGAGATCGCAGGAAGGAAGAAGCTGGTGCCGACGAGCGCATCCAGCGTCATCATGATCGCGGAGACGAACAACGCCGGAAACGCGAGCAGGCCGAGAATCGATGCCATGAAAATGCCCCACACCGTGAGCGGCATGCGCATCAGCGTCATGCCGCGGCAACGGGCCTGCAGCACGGTAGTCACATAGTTCAGGCCTCCCATGGTGAAAGCAACGATGAACACCGCGAGCGATGCCAGCATGCAGATGATTCCCCAGCTGGCGCCGGGCGTGCCGGGAAGAATTGATTGTGGCGGATACAGTGTCCAACCGGCGCCCGTGGGACCGCCGGGCACGAAGAACCCCACGACCAGGATCAGTACCGCAAGCAGGTAGAACCAGAAGCTCAGCATGTTCATGTACGGGAACACCATGTCTCGCGAGCCGCACATCAGCGGAATGAGGTAGTTGCCGAAACCCCCAAGGAACAAAGCGGTGAGCAGGTAGATCACCATGATCATGCCGTGCATGGTGATGTACTGGTAGTAGTCGTTCGGGTCGATCAGCGAGAAGACATGCGGGAAACCCAGCTGCAGCCGCATCAGCACCGACATCACCAGCGCGACCAGCCCAATGCAGATCGCAACGATCCCATATTGGACGGCGATGACCTTGTGGTCCTGGCTCCAGATGTATTTGCGGACGAACGTCTGCGGATCATGCAAGGCATGCTCATGATCGCGATCGGCAATGGCGACGAATGACATCGATTGCTCCTGTCGCGTGACTGCGGGCGAACTGCCCTTCAGATCCCCACGCTACAATGAATCCACATACCCAAGAAGATCGCTGATGGCCTGATCGTCCGGCAGCACCTTGGCCATCGATACCATTTGCGCGCCGTTGAAATCCTGGCGGTGTGTGCCGCGAATACCTTGCTGATAGTTCTTCAGCTGTCTTGCGAGATACCAGTCGCTCATGCCGGACAGGCGCGGCGCATTGGTCGACCAGATACCCTTGCCATCGGCACCGTGACACGATGCACACGTCTGGAACAGCGCCCGGCCTTTGTCGGCATCGCCTGTAAATGTCGATGTCGAGCGCGTTTCCGGCAGCGACCCGATATAGGCGACCACATTACGAATCGCGGCATCGTCGGCGAGCACCGATGCGAACGGAATCATCTGCTTGCCGTAGATGTCCGCGTCGTTCACGCCGCGCACTCCGGACTTGAAATCATTCAGCTGTCGGATGAGATACCAGCCCGCCTGTCCGCTGAGCTTCGGTGCGTTGAGCTGAGCATTACCCTCGGCCTGGGCCCCGTGGCATGCGCTGCAGGTCGCGTAGAGCGTCTGCCCCGCCGTTACATCGCCCGCTGTCGTCGCGCGCGCGTGTTGGTAACTGGGCTGTGCGCCCAGCCAGGCGTCGAAGTCCTTCTGCTCATCGACCACCACGCGGCCACGCATCGCGAAATGCGCCATGCCGCACAGCTGTTCGCATAGCACATCGAAGACGCCGGGGCGCGTCGGCGTGAACCAGAAGTAGGTGACCATGCCCGGTACCATGTCCATTTTCACGCGGAATTGCGGGACCGCGTACTGATGGTTCACATCGCGTGAGCGCAGCAGCAGCTTGACGGGCTTATCCAGCGGTAGGTGCAGTTCGGGACTGCCGACCAGGATGTCATCCTGTCCCGCCGGATCTTCCGGCTGCATGCCGAATGGATTGTCGACGCTCACAAGGCGCGTATCTGCCTTACCGAGCGTGCCATCCTTGCCGGGAAACCGATAGCTCCAGCTCCACTGCTGCCCCAGCACTTCGACGATGGCCGCGTCTTTGGGCACGTTCACGAATTTCGCCCAGACCGACAGGCCGGGGGCGAGCATTGCCGCAATGCCCACCGTCGTGATGCTGGTCAGCCACCATTCGAGCTTGCGATTCTCCGGCTCGTAATGCGCCTTCTGCCCCTTGCGATGGCGGTAGCGGATGATGCAGTAGGCGAGGAACAGGTTCACCGCCACGAACACGATGCCGGTGACCCAGAAGGTGATATTGACGGTATCGTCGACAGTGCCCCAGTTCGACGCAATCGGCGTGAACCACCACGGGCTCAGGAAATGAAACAGTACGGTAGCGATGACCAGCAGTATCAACGCGACGGCAAGTGCCATTGACGCTCCCCCGCGGCCAGCGCGGCAATGCGCACCTGGCGTACCTACCTTGAAAGGTCGTAGTTGATCGCAGTGGTAAGGTCGGATCGCCCGGCTTGACGCACTGCATCAAGAGTGAATTCTGTCCTTCCCGCTCCCGGGAACATAGACCAATACAATTCGTTTGTCATCGGAATTTGCTTCTATGCATCATTTTTTACAACGTTGATCTCTCAACACGATAGATGACAAACGTGTTGCCAACGCAACGCAGCAGGGAGTAGAGATGCGGGTGTCTGCCAGCAAGGGACTACGAGTCCGAGATTCTTACTCACCCCAGGAGGCATTTGCCGTCATGGAGATCCCTGAACCGTTTCTCAGTCATTTCTGGCTCATCATGGGCCTGATCGGTCTGGCCGTGGCTCTGACATTCGCTGTGTTCCATTGGAGGAAATTCGAGGAAGGCTACGAAAAAGGCGACGCTGCCGATCCGGAGCGTATCGCTCTGGACAATCCACCCGACGAATGGAGCAAGAGTCACTGGGTAACAAAGTAGGCACGGGTCAAGCCCTGCGAACGCCGGGCTTGATCATCACCATTTCGGTATTTACGGATGAATTGCTTACTTGGCAGCGAACGCCACAATTGCCGCTACCCATAGGGCCTGGGGCGTGGGGCATGGGCAGGAAACGGATCGGGTACACGCTGACACATTCGAGTCTCCTACCCAGGCCCCACGCCCCAGGCCCTTGCGCTAAGGCAGTCGGTTTAAGTCGAGTCGCGGGCAAACACTTCTAAGTCAGCGCCATTGATTTACGGATCAGCTTCTCATTGACGACCCCCTGCGCGTGTTGTGGAACGCGACCATGTAAACGCGAGGCGGAACGCGACTATAAAAACTGACTCAAGCGTCGGCAGTGCACCAGAACTCGATGGTCGCAGTCGCCACCTGCGTTCGGGCGGCATGCAGGACATGCGCAGGAATGTGGTACCACTCCCCCGTGCCGATGCGCTGTTCGGTGCCATCGAGCATTAGCAGCAGTTCGCCTTGCGTGACGACACCGACGTTCTCGGTGTCATGACGATGCGGGGGAATGTCGGTGTGGGGCGGATAAGAGACCAGCAACACATCCGTGCCAGGGGCCTTCAGTAGGTAGGCATCGAGCGGTCCGGGAAACCGCGGCAGCGACTGCAACAGCGGGGGGAAATGACTCACGGAAGTCTCCTTGACGATGGCTAGCAGATGATTCTACTTCCAGGGTCGGGAGCCACGGGTGGTCGGATCGAGCATTGTCTTTTCGCTCAGTTCGGCGTCTGCGCAATCTGCAACTTCAGTCATCGCCCCATCGTCGCCTGGCACGCGGCCATCGCGAATCGCCAGCTCGGTGCC
>JAIBJL010000277.1 GCA_020029545.1 Gammaproteobacteria bacterium | reverse complement strand
CCCTGGGATCGGCTGAGGGTCGCGGTGAATCGCTTGTCCATGGGCACTCCGTTGTTCCGTCGTTGTTCCGAGATGCTAGACGGGCCGCAATGCGGCTGTCAAGCCGGCCTGGAACAACGTCGGAACAACAGATTCGGCGGGGCTAGCTATCCTTAGACTGGTGCGGCGGCGTCCTACGCTCCAGTCGGTGGAACGACAGGACTAGGGAGCGCTGCTTAACTCGCCGCTTGCCTTGCGAGGCGTGCCGACGCGTAGCGGCTAAGAATCCGCCGACGCCGGCACTGTTGGCAGCTCGATCCGGTCGGTGAAGGCACACGCATCGCTTGAGGATTGCGCATCTGCGTGTCTGCTTGGAGTGTCGAGCTTGATGCGCAGAATCTCTGGTGCTCGACCCAGAAACCTGCAACGTGTGCCGTGCGCGCTATGCGACCGCGTGGCGTTTGTTCTATCTAACCCCTGAATCTCTGCGCTGTATTTCTCGCGATGACTGAGCACTCTTTGCTCCATCAATTCATCTTGATGAGGCAAGGAAATGGACCCGCGAACTTCTACCGACAACGACACTGTCGCCACCAGCATTTCGGCTACCACGCACGATGTTCGCCTGCCGCGATGGGTCAACGAGCCCCTTCCCAACGTGCATGCGATTCTCAGCGGACGAGAAATCTCACGCCTGACTCGTCGCCCGCGCTGGCTACTATTGGGCCTAGCGGCCCTCGGGCAGTTTCCCAAGCGGCGCACTCACTGTGGCAAGCCCATTGGCTGGCACCGCACCGACGTACTCGACTGGCTGACACAGCACATGACGATAGAACCAGAACGCCCATCCAAGACACGCAGTTGTCGGCACGCGTGGCCCAGCCAGGCGTGCCTTCCGCTCGAAATACACCCGACACGAAAATTGCGCAGCAAGGCGCATCGCCGCCATTCCGCGGGAGGAGATCGTCCGTGACTTCTGACGCACTTACCCCCTCATTTGAGGCGGATCGGCCCTGCCAACGCGCCGTGCGCCGCCGCGAGCTGCGCAAGATCGTGCCTCTCGCGGACACGACGATCTACGAGATGGAGCGACGGGGCGAATTTCCGCGGCGCTTCTACCTGACTTCAAAGTGTGTGGTCTGGGATCTCAACGAAGTCGAGCAGTGGCTCACTGCTCGGCGCGCCGCCAGTCTCGCAGGCCATGTTCGCCGAGCCCCTGAGCCTGACGTGCGGTCCCGCAGGCTGAGACCAGTCAGTGCCGGTTGATGAATCCGCTGAATCAGGCTTTCGGCGGCGGCGATGCCGTGGCTTCAATCAATGCGACGACTCGCGCCCCGAGTTCTTCGGGTAAGCACCTCACGGCACTGTGCCGGTCCTTCGTGTTCGGTGCTCGACTGCACCGAATGACGTATTTCTTCGCGCCGTCCGCTATGGTCCCTGCCCGCGCGTACTTAGGCATGTCGGACAGCGGGAAAACCCATGCCATCGCGATGGCCGATGCATCTTCAGTCAGCAAGACGAAGATCGCGCAGGCAGGACGATCCCTGTAAGTCGCCTTGCGCAGCTCGAAGTGAACCGTATCCGATCTCTCTGAAGTGCCGGACTTGTTGATCGTTACTGTTCTGCACTTCACTTGTGCCGGCAACGCCCGCCCTGATCGCTTGTCGTAGATCAGCAGGTCGATACCGTCATCGTCCGCAACGGGCTGGAATGCCGATAGGCGCCCGTCCGTTGTAATCATGAGCATGTTGGCGACGTGGTTCTCGGCGATGGCACCGATCTGTGTACTGGAAAGTTTGTCCATTCATCGCCTCCGCCATGCGTGCTCGCCCCAAACGCGATCACAGACTAACAGGTCGCTAGGTTAGGGCCTGCGACGCAAGTACCTTCATAGACGACGGAAGAAGAACCGGCGTATGCGTCTTGCCGGCCACCCACGCGTCGATCATGTCGGCCCATTCCTGCAGCATATGGCGCCGCTGCTCCGCGTACTGAGCCCGGTTGTAGGTGCCGCGCGACGACTCGTTGCGCTCGTGCGCCAGCGCCTTCTCGATCCAGTCACGGTTGAAGCCCATCTCGTTGAGGAGAGTCGAACCCGTCCGTCGCAGGTCGTGAACGGTGAACATCTCCAAGGGCAGTTTCTCCGCCTTGGCCTTCTCGGCAATTTGCGTCGTGACGCGGTTGAGCGTACTGGCCGCGATGTGAACATCGGCGTCGTAACGCGACGGAAAGACGCATGGGGAGCTACCGGCCATCAGCTTCAACGCCGTGAAGATCTCCAGCGCCTGACGTGATAGATAGACGCTATGTGGCCGTCGTGCCTTCATGCGCTCCTTGGGAATCGTCCAGACGCCCTTGTCGAAATCGATCTCGCTCCAGGTCGCCTTCGCCAGCTCGCTCTTGCGCACGAGCGTCAGCAGAATCATGCGCAGCGCCAGGCGGTGGATATGAGCGAACGACACCTTGTCGATCAGCGTGAAGGCGATCCGAATCTCCTCCGGGCTGAGCGCCCGCTCGCGCGGCTTGAACACTGCGATGGAAGTCGGTGCGACTTCGCTGGCAGGGTTCGGGACCTTGTGGCCGTGCAGGTTCGCGAAGTTGTAGACGCCCTTCACGATGTCCCGGACGTGAATCGCGGTCGCGGGCGAACCTCGATTCTTGATCTTGATGCACAGGATGCGGACGTCGTCCGATGTCACCTCGGACAGCAGCCGGTTCGAATACTGCGACTCGACCTCGCGCCGATAAATACCCCGGCGCATCGCGCGCGTACTCTCCGCCATCGGCCCTTCGTCCAGCCACTTGGTGGCGAACTGGCCTAACGTCTGGGCCGTCGCCAGTTGGCGCTTCTCGCGCTGCTTCACACGGGCGGGTGAATGCCCCTCGGCGAGGGTGTTCCGGGCAGCAACGCACTTCTCGCGGGCCGCGGAGAGGGACAACCCCGCCGGTCCATAGCGTCCCAAGGTAAGGGTCTCCCGCCGGTTGCTTATCCGGTAGTCGAACCGGAAGGTGATCGTGCCGACCGGCGAGACCGTTACGTACATCCCGTCCCGGTCCGTCACCTTGTACGGCTTTACCTGGGGTTTCAGCTTCTTCAGGACGATGTCGGTAAGCATTTTCGGCCTCCATTCGGAGGGCTCCTATTTTACCGTCAGAAGTCTCTTTTGCCCATCTCTCGCCGCGGAGAAGGCCAGTTTCTGGCACTTTTACCGGGAAACTCCGCGTTTTCTGATCTCGGAGTACCGTCAATCTGGTGACGGTAAAATTGGCCCCAGTCGCAGGGGTCCAGAACTCTTACCGTCAGATTTACCGTCAGAAGCTGCCGCTTGGTGTAGATAGATGGCGATAGATTCCGAGAGGTTATTTATTATTTATCATAGACTTAGTACTCTATTTCGCCGGATGCCGATAGACCGCGAAAGGCACCAAATCACTCCCACTCGATCGTCGCCGGCGGCTTGCTTGAGATATCGTAGGTCACGCGCGAGATGCCATGTACTTCATTGATGATTCTGGCCGCCACTAACTCCAGAAATTCATAGGGCAGTCGCGACCAGCGGGCCGTCATGAAATCGATGGTCTCGACACATCGCAAGGCGATGACATAGTCGTAACGTCGGCCGTCGCCCATCACCGCGACGGACTTCACGGGCAGGAACACCGCGAAGGCCTGGCTGGTGCGGTCGTAGAGATCGTGCTTACGCAATTCGTCGATGAAGATATGGTCGGCCTGTCGCAGCAGGTCGGCGTACTGCTTCGACACTTCACCCAGGATGCGCACGCTCAGACCCGGACCGGGGAATGGATGGCGATACACCATCTCGCGCGGCAGACCGAGTTCCACACCGAGCTTGCGCACTTCGTCCTTGAACAGCTCGCGCAACGGTTCGAGCAGCTTCAGGCTCATCTTGTCGGGCAGGCCACCGACATTGTGATGGCTTTTGATGACGTGGGCTTTGCCGGGCCGGACGCTACCGTCCGCCAAGGTGACATGCGCTCCGGCAGACTCGATCACATCCGGATAGATGGTGCCTTGCGCAAGCCAGCGGATACCTTCCAGTTTCGCGGCTTCTGCTTCGAAGACGTCGACGAACAAGCGGCCGATGATCTTGCGCTTGCGTTCCGGATCGGTTTCACCGCGCAGGGCGCCCAGGAAGCGCTCCTCGGCATTGACGCGGATGATGCGAACGCCCATGTGCTTGCCCAGCGTTTCCATGACCTGATCGCCTTCGCCCAGCCGCAGCATGCCATGGTCGACGAACACGCAGGTGAGTTGCTCGCCGAGCGCACGATGCAACAACGCACCGACGACGGAGGAGTCGACACCGCCGGATAGTCCCAGCAGCACATTGTCGCGTCCGACTTGTTCGCGCACTCGTTTGATCGAGTCATCGATGATGTTGCCGGCGCTCCAGCGCGCATCGCAGCCACAGATCTCGCGCACGAAGCGTTCGAGCAGCCGTTCGCCCTGCAACGTATGCGTGACTTCGGGATGAAATTGCACGGCATAAAAACGTCGCGCGTCGTCGGCCATGGCGGCGAGCGGAATGTTGCTGGTGAATGCCGTACCGATGAAACCGGGCGGCAGTTCATCGACGCGATCTCCGTGGCTCATCCACACATCGAGCAGCGCCCTGCCCTGCGCATCGGTGTGATCGCGCAGACCGTCGAGCAATTTGCAGGGCGCCGATGCCGTGACCTGCGCATAGCCAAACTCACGATGATCGCTGGAGGTGACGCGCCCGCCGAGCTGTTGCGCCATGGTCTGCATGCCGTAACAGATTCCAAGCACCGGCACGCCGAGTTCGAACACGATCTGCGGGGCACATGGCGGCGTCGCGGCGTTCACCGATTCCGGACCGCCCGAGAGAATGATGCCGCGCGCGGCAAACTTTTCGATCTCCGCGGCTGCGGCATCCCAGGGCCAGATTTCGCAGTACACACCGATCTCACGCACACGCCGCGCAATGAGCTGCGTGTATTGCGCACCGAAGTCGATAATCAGTATGCGATGAGCGTGGATATCTGGGCTGTTGATGGCTGCGGTCGTAATGGATGCCACTGGAGGATTCACCGATGAGGCTTGAGTTGTTGGGTCAACGGCAACGGACGACGGGCCAAAATATCCGGAGTCGACTTTCAGGGGCTGGCCGTAACCTGTCGCCCGGTCTTACGGTCGGTCGCTCCCGCGTCCGTATTAGCGGACGCGATAGTTCGGTGCTTCTTTCGTAATCGTCACATCGTGTACGTGGCTCTCGCGCATGCCGGCATTCGTGATGCGGACGAACTGCGGGCGGGTACGCATGATTTCGATTGTCGGGCTGCCGGTGTAGCCCATGGCAGCGCGCAGGCCGCCGGCAAGCTGGTGCAGGATCGTGACCACCGACCCCTTGTACGGAACGCGGCCTTCGACGCCTTCCGGCACCAGTTTCTCCAGCTCCGCCGTGGCATCCTGAAAATATCGGTCCTTCGACCCGTGCGATTCCGCCATCGCACCGAGCGATCCCATGCCCCGATACGATTTGTAGGACGCACCCTGAAACAGCTCGACCTCGCCGGGGGATTCCTCGGTACCTGCGAACATGCCGCCAATCATCACCGAGTTCGCACCGGCGACCAGTGCTTTCGCCACGTCGCCTGAAAAACGAATACCGCCATCGGCAATCAACGGGATGTTGGTGCCTTTCAATGCAGCGGCGACATTGGCGACGGCGCTGATCTGCGGCACACCGACACCGGCAACGATACGCGTGGTGCAGATGGAGCCGGGACCGATGCCCACCTTGACACCGTCGGCGCCTGCGTCCACGAGCGCTTTGGCCGCTTCGGCAGTGACGATGTTGCCGCCGATCACCTGCTGCTCCGGCCACCGCTGCTTGATGCTGCGAATCATCTGCGTAACGTTGATGTGATGGCCGTGGGCAGTATCCACGACGATGACATCGACACCCGCTTCCCGCAACGCGGCAACGCGATCGAGGGTATCTGCCGCCGTGCCGACCGCTGCGCCGACGCGCAAAGCACCACGCTCATCTTTCGCGGCGCGCGGAAACTCGGTGGCCTTTTGGAAATCCTTGACCGTGATCATGCCCTTCAGATCGAAGCGCTCGTTGACCACGAGTACTTTCTCGATACGGTGCTTGTGCAGCAGCGCAAGAACTTCTTCCTTCGGCGCGTTTTCGCGCACTGTGATGAGCTGCTCCTGCGGCGTCATGACGGTGGACACCGGTGCGTCAAGCTGCGTTTCAAACCGCAGGTCGCGGTGAGTGACGATGCCGACCGCACGCCCGCCGACGACCACCGGCACGCCCGAGATGTTCTTGGAGCGCGTCAGCTCCAGCACTTCGCGAATGGTCTTGTCGGGTGAGATCGTGATGGGGTCGTGGATCACGCCGCTTTCGAACTTCTTCACGCGCAACACTTCGCGGGCCTGGCCCTCGATGCTCATGTTCTTGTGAATGATGCCGATACCGCCTTCCTGCGCGATCGTGATCGCCAGGCGCGCCTCGGTGACGGTATCCATCGCAGCGGAGAGAACCGGCAGATTGAGCCGGATGCCACGCGTCAGTTGCGTGCTCAGATCAGCATCGCGCGGCAGGAATTCTGAGTACGCGGGAACCAGAAGCACATCATCGAAGGTGAGGGCTTCTTCAAGAATACGCATTGCGGTAGCCTGCTTTCTTGAATAAAGCGCGTCATTGTACCCGCAGCGCTGCGCGCTGGCTACAGGTGACGGGCTACGGGCGACGGTCAGAGAAGGAAAAGACCCATGATTAC
>JAIBJL010000276.1 GCA_020029545.1 Gammaproteobacteria bacterium | reverse complement strand
GCAATACGAATTGTCCATCGCTTCGCGCCTCGGCTACGTGCAGTCGCCAGTGAGCGAAGAACTGGATTTGCTAGCCACGAGAACGGCCAAAACGCTTTGGGCGCTCGTCAACAGGTTGCAAGAACACCACCGAGTTGCGCAAGAATATTGAAGTAGTCAAAACCACTTCCGGCGGTAGCCCGTAGCCCGTTATCCCGTCGCCCTGTCCAGCTACCTCGTTCGGTACCCGGAAGTAATCGGATATCTCCAATCCCTCCCGAACGCCCGATCGCTGATCCTCACACCTGGTGGTGCCTGGCGACGTTTGTATTCGTTGCGTTTCACCAGGTCGAGGACGCGACCGACGGTGGCGCGGTCGAAGCCGCGGGCGGCGATTTCGTCGACGGACAGATCGTCTTCGATGAACAGTTCGAGAATGGCATCGAGCACTTCGTACGGCGGCAGCGAGTCCGAGTCCTTCTGATCGTGTCGCAACTCGGCGGAAGGTGCACGCTCGATCACTCGTTCGGGAATCGCCGGTGAGATCCCGTTGCGATACCGCGCGAGGCGGTACACCAGCATCTTGCTGCAATCCTTGATTGGCGCAAAGCCGCCGGCCATGTCGCCATACAAGGTGGCGTAACCGACCGACATTTCGCTCTTGTTGCCGGTGGTCAGGACCATGCGGCCGGTCTTGTTCGAGATTGCCATGAGCAGCACACCGCGGCAGCGTGCCTGGATATTCTCCTCCGTGGTGTCCGGTTTGCGTCCTGCAAAAATATCCTGCAGCGCGCCGAGCGTGGCTTCGAACATGCCCTCGATGGAAATGCAATCGTAGTGAACACCCAGCGTCTGCGCCTGCAGTGCCGCATCGTCGAGACTCATCTGCGAGGTATAGCGCGACGGCATCATCACCGCATGCACACGCTCGGCACCGAGCGCATCGACGGCAATGCTCAATGTGAGCGCCGAATCGATGCCACCCGAGAGTCCCAGCACAACGCCAGGAAAACCATGCTTACCGACGTAGTCGCGTACGCCGAGTACCAACGCGCCATACACGCTGGCTTCTTCGCTCTGCAAGGGTTCGATGTGCGCAGGACGCGGCACCGCCT
Source organism: Gammaproteobacteria bacterium (assembly GCA_020029545.1). Lineage (GTDB taxonomy): Bacteria > Pseudomonadota > Gammaproteobacteria > Steroidobacterales > Steroidobacteraceae > Steroidobacter. Next base: position 5,690 of record JAIBJL010000276.1, on the reverse strand, counting down.
GGCCATCGACCAGATCGACATCGACAGCCGTGAGGCTTTCATGGAACGGCGCGACTCGCTGCACCACCTCGCCAGCGGCGTTCATCACGAACGAGCCCCCGTCGAACACGAGTTCATCCTGGCCGCCAAGGAGATTCACATACACGACGGGCAAGCCAGTCTCGCGCACGCGTTCACGCACCACGCTTTCGCGGCGACTCTGGTAGTTGACGCAATACGGCGAACCATTGATCACCACGATCAACTGCGCACCCGCATCGCGCGCAAGCTGGGCGGGCTTCGGCTCCCAGATGTCTTCGCAGATCAGCAGGCCGACGCGAATTCCCTTCATCTCGACTACCCGCGCTTCCATGCCATGCTGGAAATAGCGCTTCTCGTCGAACACGGCGTAATTCGGCAGCTCCTGCTTGCGGTAATTGGCCACTAACGCGCCGTCGCGAAGCAGTGCGGCGGAGTTGTAGATTTCATCGCCGCTGTATTCGGGATAGCCGACCAGCAGCGAGATACCCTGCGCTTCGCTACGCACGCGCTCCATTGCCTGCGCCACTTGATTGCGCAGGCCGTTATGGAAGAGCAGATCTTCGGGTGGATAGCCGCACAGGCTCAACTCGGGGAACAGCACCAGATCCGCCTGCAGGCGGTGACGTGCTTCCGCCGCGGTGCTGATGACGCGCTCGGCATTGCCAGCGACATCGCCGACAAACAGATTCAGTTGGGCTAGGGCAATGCGCAGCGACATGATGGGGCGGTGCTGGAGATTTTCTGACTACCGGGAGCGGCAGCGTAGCATTTTGAGCCCCAAAGCTCCTCAAGCCCGTCTCATACTTACCTCTCCCTGGGGAGCCGCTCCTGCGCATCCCTGCACCCGCGGCATTCGTGACCAACGGAAATCCCTGCGGGGGCACACCCCTATGCAGCCGCCGTCGCTCTCTTACCTCATCTTTGGGGAGAGGTCGCGCGCAGTGCGGGTGAGCGGTACCACCGCGTGGGAATGGGGCAACCCCCTCATCCCAGCCTTCTCCCCGGGGAGAAGGGGCTTCCTACATCCTTGTAGGTCGGCCGATCTGTGTTCCCGACACAGCTCGCCACTTCCTACATCCTTGTAGGTTGGCCGATCTGTGTTCCCGACACAGCTCGCCGCTTCCTACATTCCCGGGTCGGGTTGAAACCCGATCTACAACATGCGCTTGAACCCGGCACCGATTATTTCTTTCCCGCTGCCTTCTTGACGCCCTTTTTCGCCGGTTTGGCGACAACTTTCTTCTTCGGCGCCTTCTTCGGTGCAGGCTTGGCGCCCTTTTTCACCGCTGCTTTCACCTTGGCTTTGGCACCTGCCTGCGACTTGGCAGGCGCGGCTGTTTTACCTGGCTTCTTGGCGGCTGGCGCCTTGCGGGTCGCGCCCTTCTTGCTCAATTGCTCGTAAATCGCCTTGCCGAGATCGGCGGGGCTCTTCACCGTGCGTACGCCAGCGCGTTCCAGCGCCTTGAATTTGTCAGCTGCCGTACCCTTGCCACCGGAGACGATCGCCCCTGCGTGACCCATGCGCTTTCCTGATGGCGCCGTGACACCGGCAATGTAGGCGACCACCGGCTTCGTCACGTTGTCGTGAATAAACTCGGCGGCCGCTTCTTCGTCCGCACCGCCGATTTCTCCGACCATGATGATGCCTTCGGTCTTCGGGTCTGCCTCGAATCGAGCAAGCACATCGATGAAGTTCATGCCGCGCACCGGATCGCCGCCGATGCCGACACATGTGCTCTGACCCAGGCCTGCATTGGTCGTCTGGAAGACGGCTTCGTACGTCAATGTGCCCGAACGCGACACGATGCCGATGCGACCTGGCTTATGAATAAAGCCCGGCATGATGCCGATCTTGCATTCGCCCGGCGTAATCACACCCGGGCAGTTCGGGCCGATCAGCAGGCTGCCATAGTCTTGCAGCGCCGACTTCACACGCACCATGTCGTTCACCGGAATGCCTTCGGTGATGCACACGATCAACTCGATGCCGGCATCTGCCGCTTCGAGAATGGCATCTGCCGCATAGGGTGCGGGCACGTAGATCATGCTGACCGTAGCATCGGTGGCAGCCACCGCTTCGCGCGCGGTGTTGAACACCGGCAGACCGAGATGTTTATCGCCGCCACGGCCGGGCGTGACGCCACCGACCACTTTGCTGCCGTAAGCGATGCACTGCTCGGAATGGAACGTACCCTGCTTGCCGGTGAAGCCCTGGCAAATGATGCGTGTGTTCTTGTCGACGAGAATAGACATGGTTTGAGACCTGCTTGTAGGTCGGGTTTCAACCCGACTTGCACAAAATGCCGGATGCGAATGTCGAATAGGGATGTCGGGTTGAAACCCGACTATCAGCTATTTTGCCGCGGCGACCACTTTCTTCGCTGCGTCCGTCAAGTCGCTGGCGGCCGTGATGGTCAGGCCGCTCTCGGCCAGCAGCTTGCGGCCCTGCGGGGCGTTCGTACCTTCGATACGCACCACGACCGGCACCTGCACACCGACATCCTTCACCGCATGAATGATGCCTTCGGCAATCATGTCGCAGCGAACGATGCCGCCAAAAATGTTGACCAGGATGGCTTTGACGTTCTTGTTCGACAGGATCAGATTGAACGCCTCGGTGACGCGCTCACGCGTTGCGCCGCCGCCGACATCGAGAAAGTTCGCCGGCGCACCACCGTGGAGCTGAATCAAGTCCATGGTTGCCATGGCGAGACCGGCGCCATTCACCATGCAGGCGATGTTACCGTCCAGCGAAACGTAATTGAGTTCGTGCTCGGCAGCTGCTCGCTCCATGGCATCTTCCTGCGACGCATCGCGCCAGGCAGCCAGCTCTTTTTGACGGAATAGCGAGTTGTCCTCGATGTTGATCTTGGCATCCAGTGCCACGAGCTTGCCCTCGTCGGTCACGATCAGCGGATTGACCTCCACCAGTGCGCAATCTTTTTCGAGATACAGCTTATAAAGCGCCTGCGCGATGGAGGCGAACTGGTCGACCTGCTTGCCGGTCAATCCCAGTCCGTAGGCCAGCACACGACACTGCGAGGATTGCAAGCCCGCGGCCGGATGCACATCGACACGAATGATTTTCTCCGGGGTGTGCTCGGCGACTTCTTCGATATCCATGCCGCCGGCGGCCGAAGCGATGAAGGCGATATGGCCTTTGTCGCGGTTCAACACCAGGCTGAGATACAGCTCTTTGGCGATCTTCGAGCCCTGCTCGACAAACACCTGGCCGATCGGCAGGCCTTCCGGACCCGTCTGGTGTGTCACCAGTCGCTGACCGAACATCGCCTGAGCCGCTTTCGCAGCCGCCTCCGGGGAATCCACCAGCTTGACGCCGCCGGCCTTGCCGCGACCGCCGGCGTGCACCTGCGCCTTGACCACCCACTTCGATCCGCCCAACTTGCGCGCCGCTTCTGCCGCTTCCGCCGGCGTCGAGGCGACGTGGCCAGAAGGCACCGGAATGCCATAGCTCGCGAACAACTGCTTCGATTGATACTCGTGAAGATTCATCGGGAAGTGATCTCGGTCGTGGCCAGCGGGAAGCCGCATATTCTGGAGGAATTCGTCCGCTGTGCATAGGCGGGCGACTGCTTGAGCAAAGGAATACCTCATTTTTATGAACCCTGCGCGCGCTGCTAGAGACTTCTGGCGTAGCCGCAGCAGATGGTCCATGACTCGGACAGGCTCGCAGCCTGTGCACCTGTGCTAATTTCGCGCGCTGATGAAGCTTCCATCCGCCGCCGCTCCCTCGTCTTCGTCCTCCACGGACCTCGCGTGGCGGGTTCTGTCACTGGTCAATCTGTTCCGGTTGCTGGCACCCCTGCTGCTCGCCACGCTGTTCATTACCTTGTCACCGCGACTTATCGGTCAGACGCGGCCGGGAATTTTTCTCGGCGGACTGGTGGCCTATTTCGGGTTCGCCCTGGCAGTCGTCCCGAGCCTGCGACATCGCTGGCCCGCGATCGAGATTCACGCCACGGTCACATTGACCATCGACGTCATCATCATTGCGCTACTGACTTATTCCAGCGGCGGCATGACCAGTGGCCTCGCGGCCTTGCTGGTGGCCCCCGTCGGCGCGGCGGCTTTCGTCGTACAGCAACGGCTAGGGCTTATGTTTGCCGCGCTCGCCGCGCTCGCTCTGCTGGTGCAGCAGGCAATGACTGCTCTGGCCGCCCGGGGTGACGCCGGTGATTTTGCGGCGGCAGGCATTGTCGGAGCGCTGATGTTCATCGTAGCGCTTGGCGTCGGGCCACTGGCGAAAGGCCTGCGCGAGAGCGAGGAGCTGGTCCGGCAGCGCGAGGTCGACGTAGCGAATCTCGCCGAACTCAACCAATTCATCGTCCAGCATTTGCGTGAAAGTATCCTGGTCGTCGATGAACAGGGCCGCATCCGCCTGATCAACGAATCGGCGGCGCAATTGCTCCATGGCGGTACGGTAGCCGCCGGAACTTTACTCGGAGAAGTCGCGCCCCGATTGCTCTACCTGCTCGATACCTGGCGACGCCACACCCATGACTGGCAGATGAGCACGCTGTCCATGGTGTCTTCCGACGGCAGCAGCATGATGCAGCCGCACTTCGTATCGCTCGATCGCAGCAACGCGGGTCCGACGTTGATTTTTCTTGAAGACACGACGCTGATCGCTGAGCGTGTGCAGCAGTCCAAGCTCGCCGCGCTCGGCCGATTGAGCGCCAGTATTGCGCACGAGATCCGCAATCCAGTAGGCGCGATGAGCCACGCGGCGCAGCTACTTGCGGAGTCGCCTGCCTTCCCGGAAAACGAACGTCGACTCATGTCCATCATCACCAGCAACGGCGAACGCGTCAGCACGATCATCAACAACGTGTTGCAGTTGTCGCGGCGCGATTCCACGCATCAGGAGCGGCTCGATCTCAACACTTGGCTGAGGGAGTTCCTGACGGAATTCCGCCAGACTGCCGAGATCGACGACCAGACTCTGCGCGCGCCAGTGCTTGCGGAGGAACTGGAAGTGCGAGTCGATCCGACGCACCTGCATCAGCTGCTATGGAATCTGTGCGAGAACGCGCTGAAATATGGCCGCACGACGGCGCATGACCCCATCGACATCCTGACGGGCAGAATGCCGCTTTCGGAACGCCCCTACCTGGAAGTGTGCGATCGCGGGCCCGGTATCGACACGACAGATGCCGAGCGCATCTTCGAACCCTTCTTCACCGGCGACAAGGGCGGCACCGGACTCGGTCTGTTCATTGCACGCGAGCTCGCCCAATGCAATCGGGCCATTCTCGTCTACGAGCCGCGTGTCGGCGGTGGTAGTATTTTTCGTATTGTCTTTGCGGATCCACAACGTTGGGAAATGGCGTAGGGGGCTGGAGGCTGGAGGCTGTAGGCTGTAGGCTGTAGGTAGGAAGCAAGGACTGACCATGGAGGGTTGGTGACGAGGGATCACACCAAATTGAACGTGGTTGAGCTGGCTGATGGGTTGGTAGTTTCCACATACCAACGATCCGGCTCTTTCCCGATCAGTGAACCCTTCGGATTGCAATCACAGATAAGGCGTGCGGCAGTTTCGATTGCGGCCAATGAATGCACCACACTTGCTAAGACTCTCAATGCCCTTTCGCGTTCTCTTCGCGGCTCATAACCCAATGCAGGCTCTGCACATCCGACTACAGCCTATG
>JAIBJL010000607.1 GCA_020029545.1 Gammaproteobacteria bacterium | reverse complement strand
ACGTCGCGCAACATCTGCGACACAGCAAGATTCAGCAGTGCATTACCGACGTAGGCTTGTTCGGCGGGCGGAATGAGATCGCGCAGCGCGCTTTGAATGCGACGCATGACGGTCTGCAGGCCGGCAAGCTCAGTGGCCGAATGGCCATCGACCACCACATGGGTATAACAACGGGAAGCTGTATTCGACCGCATGACAAACCTCTTGGGTGGCAGATGCCACGTAAAAAGAGGGAAGGCTGGCGGCCGAAGCTCAAAGCGGGGGTGGCTTCAAGCGAGGTGGCGGGCTAGTCCCAAACAGGGGGCTACGGGTGACTTGTCTTCATTTCGTCAGAATCAACTTGTTGTTCTGCGTGATCCGCAGGCGATACGAGAACCCGGCATGTTCGATGATCAATTCGCGTCGGCCGCCGAACAGTTCGCCGGCTCCAATCGTGCCGGCAAATGCCAGCGGATGGGCCAGCGATTCATCGCCGCCAGGCGCAGTCGGGACCGTTCGGGGGGCTAAAGTCGTCTTCATTGAGATCAAATGTAAACGATTCTTATTTGCGTTGTCCAGTGCCTAGCTGCGTCAAACGCCCTCTGGAGCCCCTGGCCACCCACAAAACGTATCTAAAGCAAACGCGAATCACTATCATTTCTATCGACAATGCGGCAATTCGCCCAATCGAGGATTGAAGTGATGACCCTGAAGTTTGAACGCGGCCTGGCCCTGACGGTCGCGCTGGCACTTGCTGCGCCCGTCCTGAGTGCTGAACCTGCGAACCAAGATCTCGATGAGGTCGTGGTGACCGCTGCCCGCACTGCGGACCAAGCCGGAGTCGGTGTGCTCGGCAAGCGGCCGATTCTCGACACTCCCCTGTCTGTCACCGGCTATACGGCCGCGCTGATTCTGGATCAGGGCGCACGTTCGACCTCAGACGTACTGGCAAACGATCCATCCGTCCGGATTCAGGGTGCAGGGGATGGCAACTACGATTTCTTTTCGCTGCGTGGCTTCAGCATCTCAGCTGCTGCGTTCTCGCTCAACGGCTTGTACGGCGTGCTGCCCTGGAACACGTTCTCCCCAGAGACCGTCGAACAGTTTGAAGTCATTCGAGGTCCCTCGACCACACTGACCGGCGCCTCGCCGTTCGACAATCCCGGCGGCAGCATCAACATTCAGCCCAAACACGCCGGCGACAAACCGCTCACGCAGGTCACCGGCGCGCTGGATGCCGGTGGCCAAGCCGGCATTCACCTCGATGCGGGTCGCCGCTTCGGTGCCCAGCAGGAGTGGGGTCTGCGATTGAACGCGGCCTATCGCGACGGAGACCTGGCCCGCGCGCATCAGTCGGAGAACGTACGGCTGGCCGCGATCGGCCTGGACTATCGCGGCGAAGTTTTCCGCGCTTCGCTCGACGCCGGCTATCAGAAGTTCCGCACCGACGGCGCCAGCTTCCTGCTCTACATCTCCCAAGGCACAGACGTCCCGCGCGCACCGGACGTGGACCACAACGTCTCGCCAGAGTGGGCTTTCGCCCAGTCGCGCGATGCCTATGCGGCAGCGCGCGTGGAGTTCGACTTGAGCGAACACGCCATGCTGTACGCCGCCGTGGGCACGCGCGATCACCACAGCAGCATCCTCAACCCTTACTCCGAGATCGCCGACGGCACCGGCAATCTCGCCGTCTATCCGTACCAGGAAGCCTATTTCGCGAAGACCAATCTCTCCGGGGAAACTGGGCTGCGAATGAACTTCGAGACTGGCGCCATCAAGCACAGCCTGGCTGTGAGCGGCTCCACGATTCGCTTCAACACCGGCTGGCTCGGCACCTACAGTGACGGGTTCACAGGATTTCCCGACTATGCCTCGAACCTCTACGCACCCACCTACCCTGCCGCTCCTGATCTCACGGGCGTCCCTGCCGACGGCGTGCGGCAGCTTGAGAACCACCTCACGGGCATTTCGCTGATCGACGTGCTCACGACGGCGGATGATCGCTACCAACTCATGCTCGGCCTGCGTCGCCAGAGGTTCGACATCAAACGCCTCTACGATACAGACAATCCCTACAACGACTCCGCCTGGTCGCCCTCGGTCGGTGTACTGGTCAAGGTGAGCGATACCGTCAGCGTGTATGGGAATTACCTCGTCGGACTGTCGCAGGGCCCGTTCGCGCCTGTCGGCACCGTCAATCAGAACCAGCCGTTCCCACCCAGCAAGACGACGCAGTACGAGGTGGGGACGAAGGCACAGTTCGGACGCCTGTTCACGAGCATTGCACTGTTCCAGATTGCACAGCCTGCCGGCTTGACCGATGCCGACACGAATGTGTTCAGCATCGATGGCCAGCAGCGTCACCGCGGCGGGGAGCTGACGTTCTCCGGAGACATCGCACGCGGCTTGCGATTGCTCGGCGGTGCCAACTACCTGGATGCGAAACTCAATCGTACCGAAGGCGGCCTACTCGATGGCCAACGCGTGCCAGGTGTCGCAGAGTTCGCCGCGAACCTCGGTGGCGAAATTGATGTCGCCTTCGTGCAAGGCCTCACCT
>JAIBJL010000275.1 GCA_020029545.1 Gammaproteobacteria bacterium | reverse complement strand
CAGCTAGCATCGGTATTCTTGGCGCGAACGGACACATCGGCGGTATGGGCGAGTACAAAAAGAAGGTTCCAGCCAGCATCGGTATTCTCGGCGCGAGCGGACACATCGGCGGTCCCATGGCGCGCTGGCTGCGATTCAATGCGCCCCATATCAAACTGCGGCTGATCTCGAGCAGCGAAGACAAGGCGGCGCAGCTGCGCGCTGATTTTCCTGATTGTGAGGTGGCGCTCGGCAACTACTACGACCTACCGTCGCTCACAGAAGCCGTTGCGGGCATGGAAGGTCTATTTGTCATCACCCCCAGCGGCACGCATGAAGAAAACGCGATGACGGCTCTGATTGCCGCTATTCGCAGCTCCAATCGTCTGGTGCATATGGTCCGGGCGCTCTCGGTGTATCCCTCGCCAAATCCACGCAGAGTTCCCGAAACGCTCACGACGATCGGTTTGGGGCTTGAGATCCAGCATCCCATCGCATGCAGGGTGCTGCACGAGTCCGCGCTTCCGGTGACCTACCTCAATATCGGTGCCACCTTCATGGACAATTTCCTGGCCTATCCGCTACTGTCGCCTGGGAAAGTCACCTGGCCGAACCGGCGCGTGCCGTTCCTGGACCCGAGAGACATCGGAGAGGCCGCCGCGCGGTTACTGCTGAGCGACAACGCCCGCCATATCGATCAAGTTCACACGATCAACAATGGCAACGACAACTTATACATGAGTGATGTCGTGAAGATCATGAGCGAGGTGCTCCTCTTGGACATCGAGTATGACTCGAGCAAAGAGGGATTTACCGCCCTCGTGGAGCCGGCCGTTCTGGCGGAGCATTTGTGGAATTTCTTCCGCTATGAAGATGCGAATGACGTCGCATGGTCGTTGAACGACTGTTTGGAGCGAATTCTCGGCCGCAAGCCCACCACGGTGCGTGCCTGGCTGCAGGAGCATGGTCAGCAACTGAGGAAAAAACTGGTATGACGAAATGTTGAACTAGGGACGAGCCATCCAGCTCAGAACCAGCGATCCTGCATCGACAAGGCGGTATCGTCCACGGCCGCCAGGGGCTCCAGCATGTTGTCGACCTTCGGTAGTTCCCAGGGCCCTTCGAACTGAGTTCCACAAGCAAGCGTTTCCGAAATGGCTGCCGAAGACGGTCACGGGAAAAATTCTGCGTCGCGAACTGCGGGACTCGGCAACTCAGAACGCTCCACGCAGTTAGCCAACCCCATTCTGTCCCGGAATCCGGCCGGCGCCATGACGCGTGCTCCAGGCCCGTCCTGTGCGATATCGACGCATGGCCGCATCCGCGATTGCAGCGTTCGAGTGCGACGCGTAATATATCACGGGAAAATTCAACGCATGAGTCTGCCGGCGGCTCGGCCTTGCGGCCGCGGTCCAGGCAAGGAGAGGAACGAATGAGCGGCTATATTCTGCCCGGTCAGGCTTTCAAACAGGGTGAAGTGAAGTCTGGCAAGTACGACTTGGTTTATGCCAGCGCAGGGGAAGGCCCCGTCATCGTTTCTTTCCCCGGCTCGGCGGGTATGGAAATGTCCGTGGCCAAAGACATTCTCGCGCGCGAATTTCGGGTAATCGAGATCAATCCACCGGGCTGGGCCGGCCGCACCGACCTGAAGGAAAAGATGGATCAGCGCGACCTTGCGGACTTGCTGGCGGAGGCGATCGCGGCACTCGGCATCGATCGCTACCACCTGCTGGGCACGTCGATGGGCGGCATCAACGCAGTGTGGCTGACGCTCCGGCATCCCGACCGGGTGAAGAGCTTGGTGCTGGATGCGTCCATGACATTCATGGCTCCCGAACATAGCACCGATCCAGCGGGTACTGGCTTCATCGAGGCGCTGCGAGCCGGCCAGTTTTCGCAACAGCAGATCGAGGGGCGGAATTCAACCTTGTGCCGGGCGGCTTCCACGATCTGCAGGGCAGCCGCCCGGAAGAATTCGCCCGCATCGTCGCCGGGTTTGTCCGCAAGGTGGAATCGAAAGCCTGATCGGGCTCGCAGCAAAGTAAATACTATTGCTCGCGTTCATCGGCACCGGCAGCGCAATCGGATGGCGCGCGCCACACGAGGTCGATGCTCGAATCCGTGCTGGTTTGACTTTTGATATATCACCAGATCATACTGGCCCGAACCCGGCAGGACGGGCAGCCAGCTCCGTTGCAGAGATGGAGAACTTCAGGCTGGCACGGCATTCGATTGGCGTCTCGATGTAAACACCGATCTTCGTTGCTGTAGACATTGCTGCGCGGACATCCGCATGCGCTACCAAGACGCCAGCCGTTGGCGAAGACAGATTTGCGAAAGGGGGAGTCGATCGTGATCAGGACTTGGGACTTTGAATTCTGGAACATCCATCAAGGTCTCGACTCCGACTACGAAGACCCGGAGCAAGTGCAGGCCGCGTTCCACAGCAATATGGATCGCATGGTCGAGTTGGAGAGGATTGGCTTCGAAGGCGTGTTTCTGAGCGAGCACCATTTCCTCAACGCGTTGTCGCCCTGTCCCAACTTGCTGATCGCCGCGATCGCCCAGCGCACCAAGCGGCTGCGCTTGGGCGTGCTCGGCAACGTGCTGGCGATGCATCAGCCGTTCCGGCTCGCCGAGGAACTGGCGATGCTCGACTATCTGACGGACGGACGGCTGGAGATCGGCAGCGCCGTCGGGATCCCTCCGGAATTCGGCTTCCTTGGCATCGCCCCGCAGGACATTCGGCCGATGTACGCCGAGGTTGCCCGCATCCTCGAACTCGCCCGCGAGGGCCGGCATGTCACCTTCGCGGGCAAATATTTCAGCTATGACGGTCTGCAGGCGATGCCCCGGCCGAAGCAGGTCAATCGTCGGCGCGAATGGGTCGCGGCCTACAGTGCATCGTCGGCCGTCACCACGGCCAAGCGCAATGCGAAACTGGCCCTGGGTTTTCAGTCGACGGCAGCGATGGCCGAGGTCTTCGCGGCCTACAAGGAAGCGATGGCGGCTGCGGGGCATGCCGCCACGGCGGACGACCTGATGATCCGCCGCCAGGTGTTGATCTGGGATACGGATGAAGAGGCAGCCGTGCTGAATTCGCAATACATGGAGATTGCCAAGCAGCTCACTCGCAAGTCGTTCGAGTCGGTGATTGCGGCGGGGCGCAAGCGCGGTATCGCCATGGAGCAGGCACCCAACGCTTCGTTCGGTATCAAGGACGCCCAGGTAGTGCCCGCCAACCCCAGCCCTGCCGCGGACGCCAACCCTCAGCAGGGCGACATATTCGACTTTGTCAGCGCGGATGAATGGATCTTCGGTTCGCCCAAGACCGTGGCCGAGAAGCTCATCGAGCAGTGCCGGGCGACGGGTGCCGGCAACATCGCGGCCTACCATTCCGCCGCGTTCCGGGAGGATGAGCTGGCGCATCAGACGAAGCTGTGGACGCAGGTGATTCCCATCCTCCGATCGGCAGACGTCCTGCCAAAAGTCGCCTGAGTACGTCTTACGGAGATCGCATATGTTCACCCTGTACCACGGAGCCGTGGCCGCCAGCTCGCTCAAATGCCTGCTGGCGTTAGCCGAAAAGTCGCTGACATTTCAGAGTCGGTATCTCGACCTTGCGAAGTTCGAACAGCATGAACCCTGGTTTGTCGCGCTCAATCCCGAAGGCCAGGTGCCGGTTTTGGAGCATGATGGACGCGTTATCTGCGATTCCTCGGCCATCAACGAATATCTGGAAGACATCGTTACCGGGGCGGCTCGGTTGCGCCCGCTCGATCCATATCAAACCGCCCTCATGCGTCGCTGGAACAGATACATCGATGAGCATGTGATGGAGAGCGTCTCCATGCATGGATGGAACCTCTTCATGGGTCAGATTACCCGGGCTATCGAACCGGACCGCTTCGAGGCGCTGATCCAGCGTATCCCGCTGGCGCGACAGCGCGCCAAGTGGCGGGCTTCAAGAGAGGGTTTTGCGCCAGCAAGCCTGGCAGGGGCACTCGAAAAGCTGATCGAGGCCGGGGCGGCGATCGAGAAGCAGCTGACGAAGACGGCCTGGCTGGCGGGAAGCGACTACACGCTCGCCGACGTCAATCTTTACGCCGTCGCGGGCCGGGATCTGCCGCTGTTATTTCCCGATATGTTCACGCAGGAGCGCTACCCGCGGCTGTTCGAGTGGATGGCGCGCATGTCTGCACGCCCGGCCGTTACGGCCGCAAGCGAAGTAAAGCTCAACGAAATCAACTTTTGACTATCGAGACGGGGCGTTGCGCCGAGCGGCGGATTTGCAATGGCGGCTGATCATATGGTCTGACGATACTCAGGCGCGTATCAGACGCGTATGATATACCAGGATCATAATGATATATCAGAAAATGAAGCGAACGTCCAGAGTACAACAACGTCAGAGGTAATCCGGTCACATCACCGATTCGAAGTATTCCAAATACAGGGGGAATGCAGATGTCTACAAGTCCAAGTTGGCTGAATCTCGGCTGCGGCTCGGCGCTGCTCTTGGGAGCCGTTATCCCGCCGGTCATCGCTCAAAACGAAGGCGCTTCCAGCGTGGTGCTGGAGGAAGTCGTCATCACCGCGCAACGTCGGGAGGAAAGTCTACAGAATGCGGCCGTGGCCGTCTCAGCCGTGACGGCCGAGCAGCTGATCAATGCGGGGATCAACAATCCGATTGAGTTGACCAACCTCGTTCCGGCACTGCAGATCCTGCCGACCGCCACGGTTTATCCTGTCTTTTTCGTGCGAGGCGTGGGTACGTTCACCGCGAATCCCTATGCGGATGCCGCAGTGACCTACAATTACGACGGCGTCCCCGTCTCGCGCCCTTCAGCAACGAGCGGAGCGTTTTACGATCTCGAGCGGATCGAGGTACTCAAAGGACCTCAGGGCATCTTGTACGGTCGCAATGCAACGGGCGGCGCCATCAACGTGCTGCCGGTGCGTCCGGAGCTGGGTGAGTTCGGTGGGAATGTAAGCCTCGAAGCAGGCAGCTACGATCTTCTTCATGCCAACGGTGCGGTCAACGTTCCGCTCGGCAACATTGCGGCGATGCGCGGTGCATTCAACATCATTGACCGCGATGGCTACTATTCGGACGGCACGAGCGACGATGAGGGACGCGCAGGACGCCTGCAAGTTCGCGTCGACCCGACGGAGGATCTTTCCCTCGTTCTTGGAGGCGATGTGTACCGGCAGAGCGGGCGCGGCGGTGGCTCGACGGTCCTCGACCCGACGACGGGTAAGCCCGCGGTGGACACATGGATCGACGCGAACGACCCGCGCTCCTGTGCGGCGTTCGCGGCTTATTACTCGAATGACCTGAGCATCTGCCGGCAAGATTCGTATATCGACAACACCAATTGGGGCGTGAACGGCACGCTGAACTGGAAGAGCGCGCTCGGCACGCTGACTGCGGTGCCTGCGTATCGCCAGGCAAAGCTCGATACGCTCAATCGTAACAATCCGAACATCAAGCAGGTGGAGGACAACAAACAGCGTTCGGTGGAGGCTCGATTCGCTTCGGATGACAGCGAGGCATTCACTTGGCTCGCGGGCGCCTTCTACATGAAGGAGACTACGGACAGCGATTATGGCATCGGCGTGCGACCCGGGGCTGGAGCCCCATCCACCTTGTTGCTGTTCTTGGGCGATAATCCTCCTGCACATCAGCTCTTGGATTTGAACACCGAAACAGCAGCTGCTTTCGTCAATGCGCGTTACCAGATCGCGGAGAGGTTCCGCATTTCCGCTGGCGCCCGCTATACGAACGATAAGAAAACTTTTGACGCGACAATCGTCAACCCGCCGTGGATTGGTGTGCCTTACTCGTTGAGTCAATCGAAATCCTGGAAAGCGCTTACCTGGCGTGGTGGGGCGGAATATGAAATCTCGACACAATCGCTCCTCTATCTCAATGTCGAGCGTGGGTATAAGGCCGGGGGCTTTTTCGTGGGCAACCCTGTCACCGGTTTCAGCTACGATCCTGAATACGTTGTCGCGTATACGTTGGGCTCGAAGAATACTTTCCTGAACCAGCGGCTGCGATTGAATATCGAGCTTTTCAACTACGACTATAAGGACCAGCAGATTTCCCATTTCGCCACCTTGCCGACGGTGGGCACGGCGTTCATTACGGAGAATGCCGGCAAGTCGACGATTCGCGGAGCGGAGGTGGAAACGGAGTATCTGGCGACCGACACCACGCTGCTTGGCGCGGTCGTGCAGTACAACCATACAAAGTACGACAAGTACATCTACTCCTCCGGGATTGCTCCCGTGCCGTCGGGCTGTGCGGCGGTGACGACGAGTCCGGTATTTACTTATGACTGCGGCGGGCAACAAATGGCGAGCGCACCGACGTGGACGGCGACCGTCCGCGCGCAACAGACGGTACTTCTGCCCAAAGGTGCCTCGCTGGTAGCCAATCTTAGCGGGCATGCTGAGTCGGCTCAGTGGCTCGCACAGGATTACCTCCCCTTTACCCGGGCGGAGAGCAGTGCGAGCGGTGATTTCTCGCTTGGCTACCATGCTGAGGAAGAACGCTGGAGCGTGACTGCATTTGTAAATAATTTTACGGATGAAGAGATCTTGGGAACGGTCAACGGTACCGGCGTTGGCGAGAATCTCGCTATGGGCCAGCTGGGATCGGCGCCCGTTGCAATCTATCGTTCGCCACGCACCTATGGCGCGCGAATTGACATGAAGTTTTGACAGGCGGCCACCGCTGTAACAACCAATCGCGCAACCGGTAATCGGGGCGAGCGGAGCTACGCCCCCAATCCGGCCGTGTCAGCTGAGGCGATCGGTGTCGAGGGCGCAGAGCTCGTATGCGCAGAGTCCTTCGAGCCGAGTTCCATGAGCAAGAGTTCTAGAAATGGGTGCCGACATGATCAACGTCGCGATCGCAGAGGACGGCTTGGCTCAATCAATGCGCAACGCCCTCAGGCGGTTCGCCAGATCGGTGACCGTTATCACTTGCAGGCAGGGCGGGCAGCGCTATGCAATGGCTGCGACCGCGGTAAGCGAAGTCAGTCTCGATCCTCCGTCGATGCTCGTGTGTGTCAATCGGTCGGCGTCTCTCTATGCGCCTGTCTGTAGGGGAGGGCGAGTTCTGTATCAACATACTGCACTTCTCTCAAGAGGCGATTTCGCTCAGGTGTGGTGGAGATGTCCAAGGCGAAGCTCGTTTCGCCACGGGTCAGTGGCTGGAGGCGGACTCCGGAGTTCCCTACCTGCGAAACGCGCAAGCCAATCTGTTCTGCCATACGGACCAGTCGCTGCTCTACGGGATGCACGCGATCTTTGTGGGTCGCGTCACACGCGCCGTGTTCGACACTGCAATCGATCCGCTCATTTATGTCGCCGGCAAATACTCTCGCGTTCAATCCGCATGAGGGCTGGCCCGACCGCGGTATGCACTCGAAAGAAGTTGGACCTGTGCTCGACGAACAAATTCCGATGGAGGAAAATGCAACCGGGTACGATACGTTACCGGGCGAGCCGCTTGAGCGGAGTCGTTTGTCTAATTCCGAGCCGCCATGAAGTCACGCACAGTCACCAAGCAACGCAGGACGACGGTAGTCCCGCTTCCGGGAGGAAAAAAGGCTGCTGCGCTACTTCGCATTGGCAAGCAGCAGCAGAAGAAGCAGAAGCAGCAGAAGCAGAAAGCGGGGAAAGTTCCCGCCGCGAGCGTCTCCGCGCCGCGGCCCCAGGCTGCCAAAGTCAGAGCCCCATCGCTGGCCGATCAAGCGTATAGAGTTATCCGGCATCGAATCATCACGTTGCAGCTCGCTCCAGGTGAATGGTTCAATGAGCGCGAGATCGCCGAGGAGATCGGGTTTGGAGCGATGCCCCTGCGCGAGGCGATCGATCGACTCGAGCAAGAGGGGTTGGTGAAGACGGTTCCCCGGCGCGGCCATCAAGTCGCGCCGATGACGGCAAAGTATGTGCGCGACTTCTTCGATGTGTGGGCTCCTCATGCCACGACGATCAGCCGGCTTGCTGCCATACGGGCCACTGGGCAGCAAGCGCTGGAGATTGCGCGTGCGATCGAGCAGTGCGTGGCCGCTGTGGCGAACCCTTCGAAAGTACCAGCGGAAGATCTGATTCGACAATCAGTGGCAGTTTTCCAATCGATTGTCGACATCGCGGACAACGAGCATTTTTCCGAGATCTGGCGGCGGCTATCGGGTGTTAAAGAGCGTATTTTCATGACGGCGTTCAAACAGGACCCCAGCGTCGGCTACACGACGGTCATGATTGCCGATATAGCGGATGCGTGGAGATCGCGCGACCCGGATGAGGCGGTCCGCGCCACGGAACGTTACGTCATGAACGCGCGGGCCCAGGTGCTGAGGCTTCTTTAGGCGTGACATATCACGATTCACCGCCGTTCCCCTTCGGCGGACGAACGTCAAGTGTTGAGCGGGGCGGGGATTTCTCGCGGTAACAGTCATCGGCGGCAGCGTTAATGAGCGTATTTGACTACAAGCCCTATGTTGACCCGTCGCGGGTTCCGCGTCTCGACAAAGAGATGTGCCGCATGAGCCTTTCCGACTATCCGCCGCCCATGGAGCGGTTGGTCGGCATTTGGGGCCAGTTGGCGCGCGAACCCTACCGTGGCATCACTACCGACGGGCACGTCATCGAGGATCTGTATTCGGCCGCGCCTTGCGGGGCGCCCGTCGAGTCCGCGGTGAATGCCACGGTCGCGTGGCTGGATTCACTTTC
>JAIBJL010000606.1 GCA_020029545.1 Gammaproteobacteria bacterium | reverse complement strand
GCGCCGTGGCCGCGCGCAACCGCTCGATATCGACCGCGGCAACTGCCGCAGGCAAGCGCAGCTGAATCAACCGCGCAGGCACAGCTCGCCGATAGCGCTCGAAGCGATACTGACCGTAGGCCCAGCCGAACGCGAACTGATGCATGGCTGCTGTCGGGAGCGGTTGGGCGAGATGGTAATACCCATCGGGCAGGCGATCGGGTAGTCCGCTGGCGTGCCAGCAGCCGATGCCCTCACGACCTGGCTCCTCACGCGCCGGTCGGCGCCCGAGTCCGATCAGAACCTGTGCCAGCGCACCGGACGCGGCGGGAATCAACAGGATCTTGTGTCGCTCACCCTTGAATGCATTGGCGGCCAGCCAGTTGCGGGTGGACTCCGGTTGCGAACGGCGCCATTCCTCGACCGCTTCTTCGTAGACCAGATGCAGCGGAATGGAATCGGCGCGCTCGTCGGTAAAGAACATGGCGGTGATGCGAACAGTGGTAGCCGGGTCGCATGATTCTAGCTTGCAATGGTTTGCTGCAGTACCGTGATCTACCGCGAATTATCCGCGCTCCACAGCGCACCGTCAGGTCTCCGAGGGGTTGACAAGCTGCTCGGCCCTATGTTGCTATCCGCCTGATTTATCAGACGGTCTCGCTTCCTTAAGATCCACGTTCGCCGTAGTTCATATCGCAAGGCTTCCGCTGCGCCCTCGCCCACGGACCTGCACATGACAGACCTGCTGCACCGGAGCACTGCGGAGCCAGGTAGCTGACACTTCGGGCCGACACATCGCCCAGGCATCGAGTCGTGTCATCGACTTAAGGCAAGAGTCCGAAGCTGACGCTGTGCTGATCAAGTCGAGCAGTTCGAAAGTCGGGGACACGAACACCGATACCGAACCCCGCAACGGCACAGACCGCGGCGGGGTTCTTTCGTTTTCAATACGCGTTAGGAGCGCAAATGCAGATCTATTCGCAGAAAGACGTCAACAAGAAAGCCCTACGCGGTGCGCGCATCGCCATCCTCGGCTATGGCAGCCAGGGTCGCGCCCACGCGCTGAATCTGAAGGACAGCGGCTTCGACGTCGTCGTGGGTGTACGCAAGGGCGGTCCGAGCTGGACCAATGCCAAGAAGGATGGTCTGCAGGTGGCCGAGCCCGCTGAAGCAGTGAAAGGCGCGGCGCTGGTGGCGATGCTCACGCCCGATCTCGCTCAGAAGGCCGTGTACAAGGAAATCATCGGCAACATCGGCAAAGGCGCCACACTGCTGTTCGCGCACGGCTTCAACGTGCACTTCGGTCAGATCAAGCCGCGCAAGGACCTCGATGTGGTGCTGATCGCGCCCAAAGGTCCGGGTGGACTGGTGCGCCGTCAGTATGAACAGGGTCGCGGCGTGCCGTGCCTGCTGGCGATCTACCAGAACCCTTCGCGCCAAGCCAAGGACAATGCCCTCGCCTACGCGCACGGGATCGGTGGCACCCGCGGCGGCGTGCTCACGACAACATTCGCTGAGGAAACCGAGACGGATCTGTTCGGCGAACAGGTCGTACTCTGCGGCGGCGCCACGGAACTCGTCGTCAAGGGCTTCGAGACGCTGGTGGAAGCCGGTTACCAGCCCGAGGTTGCCTACTACGAGTGTCTGCATGAATTGAAGCTCATCGTCGATCTGCTGCACGAAGGCGGCTTGTCGAAGATGCACAAGTTCATCAGCGATACGGCAAAGTATGGCGATCTCACGCGCGGTCCGCGCATCGTGAATTCGGCAACCAAGCGCGAAATGAAAAAGATCCTGAAGGAAATTCAAGATGGCAAATTCGCGCGTCAGTGGATGGCCGAGAACAAGCGCGGCAGCAAGAAATACGCCGCAATGCTCAAGAAGGACATGAGCCACAAGATCGAGAAGGTCGGCGTCAAGCTGCGCGATCGCATGCCATGGCTACAGGAGCAGGCATAACGCCCGAGTGACCGTACGATGTCGACACCCGATCCCGACCGTGTCCTGATTTTCGATACTACGCTGCGCGACGGCGAGCAATCGCCCGGGTGCAGCATGACGCAGCCGGAAAAGCTGCGGATCGCAAAGGCGCTGGCGGAACTGGGTGTTGACGTCATCGAAGCCGGTTTCCCGATCGCCTCGCGGGGCGATTGGGAAGCGGTCAACACGATTGCGCGCGAAGTGCACGGCCCGATCATTGCGGGCCTTGCCCGGTGCAGCCGTGAGGACATCGATCAAGCCTGGAAGGCGCTGCGCGATGCGGCGCGTCCGCGCATCCATGTGTTTCTCGCCACCAGTGCGATCCATCGCCAGTACAAGCTCAACATGGCGAAGGACGAGATCATCCGCACCGCCGTCGACGCGGTGAAACATGCACGTAGTCTGTGCGCGGATATCGAGTTCTCTCCCGAAGACGCATCGCGTACCGAGCTTGAGTTTCTCGCGCAGGTCGTCGAAGCCGTGATCGAGGCAGGCGCCACCACGGTCAATATTCCGGATACCGTGGGTTACACCGTCCCGCAGGAATTTCACGAAGTCTTCGCGTACCTGAAAAAGCAGGTGCG
>JAIBJL010000274.1 GCA_020029545.1 Gammaproteobacteria bacterium | reverse complement strand
CGCTGGGGTCCTGAGTTTCCGTGAATGAACGTTTACCCAAGCCGCGAATCGACAACGATCCGCCCCGAGTATTGTTTTGATTGTATTGGATACTCGCGGAGCGGCGTGTAATCGAGCTCAAGTCCAGCGATAACTCGCGATCCAATTCAGCGCCGGTGACCACCGACGTGGATACGGGCACCTGTAACAGGCGTTCGCGCTGCGTTCGGCCGCGTGCGACCACCTTGCCCAGCTGCGCAGGTTCTTCGGACGAGGTGCTCTTGGCTGCTGCCGCCTTCTGTGTGCTCGCATCGCTCGAACTCTTTTCTTCCAGAGTGCGCTGCTCGGCCAGTTGCTGCTGCAGACGCTCGATCTCGGCTTGTATCTCGGCCGCACTGCGCGCCTCGGCCGCTCGCGTTATCGCAGGCGTGAGCAGTGCAATGGCGACACTCAGTGCAACGCGAGAGCTGCCTGGTCTATGAACAAACATCCTCATCTTTACTTCCTTCTTTGCACGTAGGCCCCAATTCAGGGGAGTCGTACGCAAGAGCAAGGAATGCGCCGGAAGCGCCACAGGGTGGGCCACACGCCCTATGTCGCTCTGTTTCGGATGGACAACGCGTTCTATCAGAAGCGTTTTTTTATTTTGTCATGAAGATATGCGTGAACACGCGCTGCGGTTTGCAGCCGATGCCGCTTCGATGGCGTTGTTTGGCAATACACATCGGAGTAGCACGATTCAAACAGTGTCTGCTAGTGGTGGAGCGACATTAGATGCCGCACGCCCTAGTATCGATATGGAGTATCGACATCATCCGCGGGCATGAATACATGAGCATTCGACATTCCATGCGGCCAAGGACTGGCTACTCTGACAACTTGAATCACTTGCACGGCTATTCACCTTTGATCACCCGCGGACCACGAGCTGGCCGTGCGCTTCGGCCGCGAAGTTCCGGGCCGATGAGCATCGATGCACCGGAGGATATGACTACCATGACTGATCGGATTGGACGGGCTGCGCGGCACACTGCCTCCCTATGCATGGCCACGCTGCTGACCTGCCTCGGCGGATGCAGCGCATCGAACGACACAGGCGCAAACCCGCCGGCGCAACCATTGCCGCACGGCCGGCCGAACATCCTGCTGATCGTGGCGGACGATCTCGGCTATTCCGACATCGGTGCATTCGGCAGCGAAATCCACACGCCGAATCTCGACACGCTGGCAGCCGAAGGCAGGGTGCTGCTCGATCACCACAGTGCGTTCACCTGCGCACCGACGCGCGCGATGATCAACTCCGGTACCGATCAGCACGTCACCGGCATCGGCAACCAGCGCATCCTCGACTATCAGAAGGGCAAACCGGGTTACGAGGGTTATCTGAATGAGCGCTCGTTGTATCTCGCCCAGCTGCTGCAAGACGGCGGGTATCACACCTATATCGCCGGCAAGTGGCATCTGGGTAGCGAGGAAGGCCAAGCACCGCCGGCACGCGGTTATGAACGGTCATGGGTGTTGTTACCTGGCGCTGCCAACCACTTCGGATCGCGCGCCGCAGCGCCACTGCTGGACAACAACGGCCCTTTCCGAGACGACGGCAAACTGGTGACACCACCGGAGGACTACTATTCGACGAATTTCTTCACCGACAAGCTGATCGGCTACATCGATTCGAACCTGGCCGACGGCAAACCGTTCTTCGCATTTGCCGCCTATACCTCGCCGCATTGGCCATTGCAGGCACCCGACGATTTTATCGACCGCTATCGCGGTCGCTATGATGCTGGCTACGAGGCGATCAAGCAGGCGCGGCTGGAGCGGCAAAAGCAGCTTGGCATCATTGCGGCGGACTTCACGCCATATCCGGGCGTACCGGCTTCTGCGCAATATCCGCACTGGGAAGATCTCAGTGCAACGCAAAAGGCCGATCAATCGCGCCGCATGGAAATCTATGCAGCAATGATCGAGAACCTCGACTGGAACATCGGCCGTTTGCTGCGTCATCTCAAGCAGCAGGGCGTCTATGACAACACGCTGATCGTATTTCAATCCGACAACGGACCCGAGTCGAGCGCCGGTGGCATCGTACCTGCCAAGGGCTACGACAACGGCCTGGCGAACCTCGGGCACTACGGCTCGTATGCCTATGTCGGTCCACGCTGGGCAGAAGTGAGTGCGGCACCGTTCCGGCAATGGAAATCCTATCCCACCGAAGCGGGGCATTCCGTGCCAACCATCGTGCGTCTGCCAGGTCAGCATGCCGCGCGTCCGGCCATTGCTGCGTTGACAGGAATTCAGGACTGGTTGCCCACCTTTATCGATATCGCAGGCATCCCTGATCCCGGCGACAAGTACAAGGGGCGCGAAGTGAATCCGATTACCGGCTTCTCGTTGTTGCCGTTGCTGCAGGATCGCGTCGAGCGCGTACGTGGCCCCAGCGAAGTGCTGGCCAACGAACAGGCCAATCGACGCTACCTGCGCAAGGACCATTGGAAGCTCACCTACTTCGAGCCACCACTGGGCAAGGGTGCCTGGGAATTATTCGACGTTGCGCAGGATCGCGGCGAGATCAATGACCTGGCTGCCGCGAATCCTGCCAAGCGCGACGAGCTATTGCGCCACTGGCAGGGCTACGTCGAACGCTACGGCGTCATCCTGCCGTCGAGCGAGAAGCAGACATCGCCGTGAAGGGCGTGATTTGGTGCGGGGTGTTGCTCGTCGGCGTCTTCGCAGCCGGCAGCTTCGCCGTTGGCTCATTGGGCCGCCCATCCCTTCGCTCAAGCGCGCCGAGCGCTGCGCTCGGCGACTTCGAGCAATGCGCGGATTACGCGGGACGGCCACCGGGATTTCCCGATCACCCCCTTGCCGGCATGCGTCGTATCGCTGGCGGCATTGCAAAGCTGGGTTCCGAGCGCGGCTATGCGGACGAACGTCCGGTGCGCAACCAGCAGCTCGCGCCGTTCTGGATAGATACCACTGAAGTGACGAACGCGCAGTTTGCTGCGTTCGTCGCCGCGACCGGCTATGTCACCGATGCGGAGCGTATGGGCGCCGGCGTGGTCTTCGTGCCACCCAAGCCGGGTGAAGAAGCGCCACCCTCCTCATGGTGGCGCTTGCAGAGCGGCGCGAGCTGGCGACATCCCGAGGGCCCCGAGAGCACGCTCGTGGCACGCGCGCACGATCCGGTCGTGCAGGTCACGCGCGCCGATGCGCTTGCCTATGCCAAATGGCTCGGGCACGACTTGCCGAGCGAAGCGCAATGGGAGCATGCCGCGAAAGGCGGCGGCGACAACGACAGCGCCGACGCGGCGGTTTTTGATGCAGCGCATGTTCCGCAGGCGAATTTCTGGCAGGGCGATTTCCCGTTCGCGAATACTGCGTCGGATCATTACGCAGGACGCGCGCCCGTCGGCTGCTATGCCGCGAACACCTACGGGCTGCACGATATGATCGGCAATGTCTGGGAATGGACCCGCGACGACTATGCCGGCGCATATCAGCCGCACGGCTCGGGGCACGCCGAACGGGCAAGACCGTCCGCGACCTCGCACGAGGTCGCTGTGATCAAAGGCGGCAGCTATTTGTGCGCCGCGAATTTCTGCGTGCGCTATCGGGCGTCGGCGCGCCATCCGCAAGAGGTGGATCTGCCTGCCTCGCACGTGGGTTTTCGAACGGTGCGCCGTGGTGGGGGGTCGGACTGAAGTCCGACCTACAACCCGACCTACAACCCGACCTACGATCCGACCTGCGATCCGAGCCGCGATCCGAACTGCGAGCATCGCAAGCGAGCATCACGGGGTGACCGCTTGGCGCCGCATAGGGTGCTGCTTTTTCAGCAGCCGAGCCACCGATGTTGTTGCCAACAAAACAGCAGCCAAACGTTGGCATCGCGCGTCAGGCGATAAATCCGCGGCCAGAGTAGCCATTGGTATTTCTGGCATGGTCCCTGCACGGCGAACCTGTGCATGCGGCGCGGGCTGTGCTGCGAATTTCCTAAAGGAGCCGTAGCGCGTGTCCGCTGAACTCGAACGTATCGAAATTGCGGTGGTCGACGATGAAATAGCAAGATTGCGTCACCGTTCTTTCCGGCTGCCGCTGCTGCTGCTCGCCGCGATAGCTGTTGCCGGGGTGATATGGAAACTGCGGCAACCCATTGACCCACCGGTAGCGACGCGTCCCAACACGGCCGTGCCGGTAGTGTTGGCAACGGCCACGCAGGTGGACGTAAGTGATCATGTCGCGGGCATCGGTACCGTGCAGGCCAGCGCTACGGCGACCGTGCGCGTGCGTGTCGATGGACAATTGCAACAGATCAGTTTCATCGAAGGCCAGGACGTCCAAGCGGGCGACGTGTTGGCCCAACTCGATCCGCGTGCATTGCAAGCGCAGTTGGCCACCGCCGAGGCCCAACTCGCGCGCGGTCAGGCTACCCTTGAGAATTCCCGAGTGGATCTGCAACGCTATGCAGGACTGGTGGAGCAAAAGTCCATCGCCAAGCAGACGCTGGACACGCAGAAAGCATTGGTCGCACAGCATGAAGCCGCGCTGCGCGCCGATGAGGCGGGCGTCGAGTACGCCCGCGTGCAACTGGACTACGCCACTATTCGTGCACCGATCGGCGGCCGCACCGGCGTGCGTCTCATCGACGTAGGTAATCTGGCGCGTGCCTCGGAAGCCACAGCCATCGTAGTCATCAATCAGATCGATCCCATCACGCTCAGCTTCACCTTGCCTGAAGCCACCTTTGCCCGCGTCAACGATGCCCTCAAGCGCAGTAAATCGCTGCGCGTGCAGGCATTCAGCAATGACGGCAATCAACCGCTGGCCGAAGGCAAGTTGTTGTTGGTGAATAATCAGATCGACGCCGCGAGCGGCACCATTCAACTCAAAGCCGAGTTTCCCAACCAGGAACATCGCTTATGGCCGGGGCAATACATCAATGCACGCTTGGTGTTGGGGGAGACTCGCGCCGCGCTGGTGGTACCGGCGAGCGCGGTTCAACGCGGCCCGGAGGGCACCTTTGTCTATGTGGTGAACGGTGATGACACCGTATCGCTATCCAATGTGAAAGTGGCGCGCACGCAGGATGACAAGGCGTTAATCAGCAGCGGCTTACAAGCAGGACAGAGGGTGGTCGCCGAAGGTCAATCCAAATTGCGTCCTGGCAGCGCCGTCATCGCACGGGCAGGACCTGCTCCTTGAAACTCATCTCGGTATTCATCGATCGCCCCATCGGCACCTCGCTGCTCGCGGTGGCGATGCTGTTGCTGGGCATTCCTGCGTGGTATCTGCTGCCGGTCGCGCCGTTACCGCAAGCCGAATTCCCGTCCATTCAAGTCTCGGCAACGCTGCCCGGTGCGGGACCGGACATCATGGCCGCGACCGTGGTCACGCCGCTGGAACGCCAATTTGCGCAAATTCCCGGCATCGAGCAAATGTCTTCCAGCAGTTCGCTCGGCATCGCATCGATCAATCTGCAATTCAGTCTCGATCGTGACATTGATTCGGCGGCCCTGGATGTACAGGCTGCCATTGCCGCAGCGAGCGGCCAATTGCCTGCGGACATGCCGGCTGCACCGAGTTACAAGAAAACCAATCCCGCCGACCGGCCGATCATCGCGTTGACCGTGCGCTCGGATAGTTATCCGCTGTCCACCTTGAGCGACATCGCCGACAACCAGATTGCCCAGCAGCTATCGCAAATCAGCGGTGTGGGTCAGGTGATTGTCCTCGGCTCGCGTAAGCCGGCCATTCGTATCCAACTCGATCCCGGCAGGCTGGCGTCGGTGGGACTGGATCTGGAAACCGTGCGTACTGCCATCGCCACCGCCACGGTGAATACACCCAAGGGCACCATCGACGGCAAGCAGCAAAGCTTCACCGTGTATACCAACGATCAAATCACCTCGGTGGCTACGTGGAATGAATTGATCGTGGCGTGGCGCGACGGCAAGCCGATTCGCATTCGCGATATGGGCAAGGCCGTTGAAGATGCAGAGAACGTGCGTTCGGCCGCCTGGGCATTCAGGGGGGCGGGAGCGCAGCCGGACAGTCCCATCAAGGATGGGCGCAGTATCAATCTCATTGTGCTGAAGCAGCCGGGTGCCAATGTGGTGAAGACCGTCGACGCCGTCAAAGCCGCGCTTGCAGTCATCGCCAAGGATCTACCGCCTGCGGTGGAGCTGAGCATGCTGTCGGATCGTACGCAATCCATTCGCGCCGCCATTGCCGAAGTGGAGTTGACGCTGGTCATTTCCATCGTGCTGGTGGTGATGATGATATATATCTTCCTGCGTGACGTTCCTGCCACATTGATTGCCAGCGCCACCGTGCCGCTCGCGCTCGCCGGCACCGCCGCGATCATGTATTTGTGCCGTTTCAGTTTGGACAATCTGTCGCTGATGGCGTTGATCATCGCGGTGGGCTTCGTCATCGACGACGCCATCGTGATGCTGGAAAACATCTATCGCCACTTGGAATCCGGACTGTCGCCCATCGACGCTGCGCGCAAGGGCGCCGCGGAAGTCAGCTTCACCATCGTCTCGATCTCGGCATCGCTGGTGGCGGTGTTCATTCCTCTGCTGTTGATGGGCGGCATCGTCGGCCGGTTGTTTCGCGAGTTCTCCATTGTGGTCACCATCACCATCGCCGTATCGGTGCTGGTCTGCCTTACGCTCACGCCCATGTTGTGCGCGCACTTTCTCGGCGCGCGCACCTCGGTGCACCGCCCGCCGGCAGGAGGGTTTGAAAAGCTGTTTCAGCAGATGACCGAGTCTTATCGACGCGGCTTGCAACGGGTGTTCAAGCATCGAACGGCGACGCTGGCGGTGTTCGTACTCACGATCGTGGCCACGCTGGTTGCGTTCGC